>JBDSPM010000483.1:0-5087 GCA_039930325.1 Saprospiraceae bacterium | reverse complement strand
GTTCATTTCAAATCATTGAATATTTGTCCGGTATTTTAGCAAATAAACCGGACATTTTTAAATAGACAGACTTTCAATGAAGTCAGGTCTTTGATCCGTATAACCAGGATTTTCATGTTTCTTCCGGTTTGTGCACAATCGAAATGCCTGCGTGTTGAAGGAATACTTCCTGCCTCAGCAACTCAGTAAATATATTTTCTGATTTTTCTATGGTAAACTTCATTCAATCAGTTTTATTACCCTGATAAAATTTGCAGCAATGATGTTGCTATCAGGGATTGTCCTGTATGCTAGTGTTGAAAGTTCCGATTGGTATTTTCTTTCCAATTGCCTCCAAATTGTTTCAAAACCAGAAACTAAGGGTGATTCGCTGACTGATTTAGTTCGCCATCCCATAGGCTCTTCAAACATTATTCTATCGTGTTGAAGGATACTATCAAATCTCACTTTAAACGATTCAGAAACAATGAATTCTGCACATTCAGGATCGTTTGCTAAAAAATAGAGATCATAGAAATGTCGAATCTTTCCTGAAATGGTCTCTATAGGATTTGCATCAAATGAAAACCTGATGAGTGAAACCAATTTTTCTAATAATGTTTGCTCTTTACTTAGAACTTTTATCTCAAACTGGCGCAAGTTGAATTGGTCGATGATTTTGGTGTTTTCCGTTTGGGTCAGGAAGTCAAACACCAGGCTTTTAATAGATAACTGTGTAAAAGGAAAAGGATTGGCAAATGAATTAATTTCTACGATTAGTTTATTATTCTGATTGTTCTTTTCTATACTCACGTACTCATAAACAGATTTCCTAAATCTTGACCCTTTGCTGGTGACTCCATCTACCTGCAATTCTATCAAATCCGGAGTGATTTCCTTTTCAATATTCCTTATTATCGTTTTGACAACATTGCCTGTCATGCCCTTATCGTTAATGACAGCAATATCTACATCCTCTGAGAATCTTTCAATCAGATTGTACCCTTTTGCTAAAGAGGTTCCTCCTTTGAATACTGCATCGGCAACATATTTGCTTTTTGCCAACAGGCTTAGCACCAACGTGATCCAATAGTCCTTCTCTACAAAATCGAGATTTATTTTAAGGTGCTGTGAAGCAGCCTTTAAGGTATCCGGAAATACGTTTCTATCATGATGCAGGTTCATACAATATTCCACTTTCCCGCTGATAATAATATTTTCGCAGCGCCAGTGAGCTTATATTTGGTAATTGGATTTAACGAACTAAGGAGTGGTTCGGTCAATGCTGATGATTTCATCTGATCAAGTAATGCACCCAATAGCGCTCTTGTAGCCGGTGGATATTTTAATGCCAGGCGAACCATTATCGCCTGATCTTTTTTTGTTAGACCCTTTAGTATAACTAGAAAACGGTTACATGCCGTCACAACAGAAGCATCAGGGATTTTTTTTATATAGCGAATGGCGTCCAATATTTGAAGTAAAGGGATGTTTTCCTTAGTGATCGTATTCTTTTGTCTGATAAACGAAATCGTATATCGTTCCCTTTTAAAGTCCGGACGAATTTGATTTTTGCCTATTTGGACGGTATGACTCATCTGGGTAGTTAATCCCAATTGGTTAAAAATGCTGTACCCCGTCAAATAGCCGGTGGGCTTTCCATCCTCTTCCAGCAAATCCTTAACCACTTGCTTCTGGTCAGGAAGGAGATTTCCAAAGATTGTATTTTCAGGTTTGTAGTATTTTCCTTTCGATAGTTTAGCGATTTTGCCCGACTGTGTCATCCGATTGAGCGTTTTTATCACCGCTTCTTTGCGGTTCACCTCAGTTATAAAATCAGCATAGGTGAATACGTACCCTTTCGGAAGCCTATCGATGGTATTTGCTATGTATTCGGATGTTTTCATCTCCTTTAACTCCTGCAAAAATAGTGCATTTGTCCAGTATATTAGTAAATAAACTGGACATTTTCAAATAGGCAGACTTTCAACAGGCATTCGATTTGGACATTTGTGGAAAGATTCATCTTAACGAAAATCTACAATATTTGCCTTTGATTAAAACAATACTAAACCAATTTCAAATACTTGTTCTAATTAATCAGATTTTAGGTTTACAAAATCGGATTTATTCCGTTCTACCCTACTTATATATGAAGAAGGCTTTTGGATTTATGTGGGAAGCAAGCTTACAGCTTGCAACGTACCATGTCCTTTCCTGAAAATAACTTTTCTAAACGCAATCATTTTGTAAATTCAAACACTATCCTTAAGTCTGGCAGAAAGTTGCAAAAACGTATTTCAATGCACGAGAAACTTAGCAATTGATCTGGAGTGGTCTTTCAAATCAATAACGGCCAGGATGTACATACCCGGATTAAGGTTTTTATGAATAGATAGCTTGTCAGCTATATTATCTTCGAAAGGAATCTCTTCGATCACCTGACCCTGGAGATTCGCTATTTGGATAATAAGGTGATGAGAAGCATTAAATCCCTGAAGGTATACCACAAAATCTCCTGTACCAGGATTTGGATAAATCAATGCTCTTTTATGATCGGCTAAATCATAAACTCCGTTGACGCCTTCGATAGTGTTAATGACCGTATTGGTTATTACCCCAGGCACCTGATCAAAATAGATGTAGCCTGTATTCTCTATAACAGATCCTTTCGCCACATCTATCAATGGATGGACTCCATAGGTGACAAAGGCATGACTAAGATTCGAGGAAAATGCGGTATCCAGAAGAAACACTTCATCAAAAATAAATTTGATTGCGCGTCCTTCCATTTCAATACGCACAGGATGACTTTGATCAAGTATCCTAAATGTACTCATGTCAAGAAAAGGAGATAACGTATCGTATATGATCGCATCACGCACTTCTTCGATTGTATTATTCTGGATCTCAACAGTGTAAATCAATTCTTCGTCTTTAGAAATGATGTTGTCAGTAGTGCCATCGTCGGGTGACACATATTTTCTGTCTGTTTCGATAGCTGCACATGAAAAGAGCCTTGCATACTGTTGGTGATAAACAGAATCCCCGACCGCTGCATCAATGGTAAAATAAATCGAATCGGCATTTGATAACGAGGGTGGATTCTTAAAATAGGCCTGAATTTTGTAAACCTCTGCCGGGCTAAGGGATCCAACGTTCCAGCTTACCGTATGATTTAGTTGATCCACCGTATCAGGTGCCGGAATAGAAAATGCAAATAACAATTCTTCATCAAAATCAATGGTAAGTGCACCATCTGCTGCATCCGTCCCCTGGTTTTCAACTTTCACATCAAGGGTACCATATCCCGAACACCTGTATTCAGAACCAAATACCTGAAGATCGATAGCACTGGTGTCTTTAGTTGGGTAAACACCAAAATGATAAAATCGATTTTGCGGGTTATTGTCTTCGAAGGAAATGGTATAAGAAGGTTGCGAAGTCAATTGCCAACCGGCAGGTACAATTGCATTAACGGTGTAGCTATTGCCATCCACCGCATTAAAAAAGTAATTGCCTTCCATGTTGCTCACAAATTCAGCGCCGGTTTGCGGCACTTCGACTTTCATGTTTGGTACACCCGTCTCATTATTATTCCATATACCATCCTGATTTTGATCAAAATAAAAGATTCCGGAAACACCTTCGTACGAGCAATCGATGGCAAGGATGGATGAGCATGAGCTTAAGCCACCAACGATGCTCAAATCAATGCCGGCCTCCCTGGAGCGGCAAATGAATGGAACATTGCAAATCCCCAAGGCATTATTATTCCATAATGCGATGTAATCATCCACCATAAGGTTTTCATCAAAAGAGCCAAGCGATTTTAAATAATTACAATCCTTAATACTCAAATATCCTCCAACATGCCGGAGCCTGGTTGCAAAACTGAAATACGTATTATCTGTAGTAATTTCTGCATTGCCACCGATGTATGTCAGATTTTGAAATGCATTATCCACCAGCCCTTTAGGCAGATTGATAATCATATTGGATCGTATAGAATCCAGGTGATGAAATCCCGAAAAAGAAACGGTGCCCGCAGTATTCAGATTTAATTCAAGGCTACTGATCGAACCTGTCAAGGCCGGGAAAATATTTCCACCTTTAAATTTTGGCGCATCAATGATCGAGATCGATAATCCAACATGCTTCAAAGAAGTAAATGTGGGTATGCGTAATAATTCAGGATCAAGTTGAAACGAAATGCCGGAATTAACCGACTCGAGTTTTTCAAAGCTGCTCACTATTTGAAGCTTTGGTGATCGCGTGATGTTAAGGCTCTTTCCGATGCGTGTGAGAGCATTGAAAGAATCTATACGGATCACGTTAGCCATATTGAGGATTAAGATAAATTCACCCACCTCTATCAGGCTATGCATTTCTGTAATAGCGGTTAACCCGGGAATCTGATTCAACCTTAAACTCTTTTGGACATACTCAACATTATGAAGCCCATACAAGCTGGTCAGACTGTTCAACTCGGCTGCCTGAAGATCTCCATTGACCCGTTTGATATTTCGAAAAGGAGTAAGGTCTGTAATTTCAGGACTGGTCTGAAAGCTTATAATCAGGCTACCGTTTATTTCCTCACAATTAGGATAATTGGCAAGAAATGCATTCACCTGGTTCTGATTGTATACATAGATGCTTCCGGGAGGACATTGAGCCAGGAGTTCGTTAGTCAGGAGATTAATGATAAGAATAAGCGCTACATAAAAAAATGTTGTGGTATGTTTCATTCCTAAGTGTTGTTTAATGGTGTTTTTTAATCTGGTCAAATTTAAAAATGATAAGGTTGTTCCCAAGATAAAAATATTCTGATAACTATCACATACAAACTCAGGAAGATATGATCTTCCTCGCATCAACGCTTTTTTTAATTTAATTCAGGGAAAGCGCTTTCGCTATTATCTAAAAAAGGCCTGATGGCTGCTTCTTGTTCGTCTGTCATTAATGCGATCACTAAGTTTAAGCAAATGATTGGCTATTAATTTTGTTTCCATAAGTGAAAAGCCGGGTTTGAAATATTCTACATAGTTCCTAAGCTCTTTTAAAGTCAATATTTTCACATACTGAAATTCTTCTATTGGTTTATGATT
>JBDSPM010000482.1:0-8495 GCA_039930325.1 Saprospiraceae bacterium | reverse complement strand
TCACATTCCGGTCACGCAGCATCTTATGGTCAATGTTACTTTTAAAATGGGATTGTCCAGCAAGACCAATGAAATCACAAATCAATATATCCTGGGTGTTGATGCGCAGGCTCATCTTTATTTCCTTCCGCATCCTGACCGCTACAAGCCTTATGTTTTAGCCGGTGTGGGTGGAGTATACACCAGGAAGGATAGCAGCATCAATTTCCAGGTTCCTGTGGGACTCGGCCTTGATATCAGGATAGCGCCAAATGCTTATTTTAATATCCAATCCGAATTCAGATGGAGCAACCTTGAAAACAACAATAATTTCAATCACGGCATTGGGTTTAAATATTTCTTTGCCAGATCAGATATGGATATAGTAATTACCCCGCCTGCAGAAGTAAAAATGAGGGATACGGACAATGATGGAATAGCGGATGATTTTGATGCTTGTCCCACTGTTTTTGGCTTAGCTGCATTTGCAGGATGTCCCGACACGGATGGTGATGGCGTCCAGGATACGAGGGATGATTGTCCTGACGTCGCAGGGTTGCTTGAGTTGAAAGGATGTCCTGACACCGATGGTGATGGAGTTTCTGACAAAGAGGACGATTGTCCCGATGTGGCCGGTCCGGCCTCAAATAAAGGTTGCCCGGTCAGGGAAAAGAAGGATACAGATAGCGATGGTGTATTAGATGAAGATGACCAATGCCCGGATGTGGCCGGTCTTGCTAAATACAAAGGTTGTCCTGATACGGATGGGGATGGAATTCCTGATCCCGATGACAGGTGTCCCAAGGTGGCAGGGTTAAAAGCATTTGATGGCTGCCCTGATACAGATAAGGATGGAATAGAAGACAGCAAAGATAAATGTCCAAATTCATATGGGCCGGTTTCAAACGGTGGCTGCCCTATCATTGAAACTAAGGACCGTGAAGTATTATCCTTCGCCATGAAAGCCGTACAGTTCGAACTAGGGAAGGCAACATTGAAGAGCGAAAGCTTCTCTATTCTCAACCAGATAGCTGACATCATGCGCAAGTATCCTGATTATGTGCTGAGCATCGAAGGACATACAGACAATACGGGCACTTCAGATGTAAATAAACACCTGTCTGAAGCTAGAGCTAAGGCTTGCCGTGATTACCTGGCCCAGAAGGGAATTCCTTTCGGCAGACTCAAATATAAAGGATATGGTCAGACACGCCCAATCGCAGACAATAGCACATACTCAGGAAGGACTCTTAACCGGAGGGTTGAATTCAATTTGACTCCAGGAAATTGATCTGAAACAAAGATTCAATAAGTATATCTGCCTGAACATTTTCGTGCAACACTACTCGGCCTAAAAGGTTTTAAATTTATGGATTTATGTAATTGACGAAATCTACAGCAATCTATGATTTAAATTACATGAATAAATTTTCTAAAATAACCTTATTTTTTTTAATTGTTTTTTTAGCAAGTACTCGATTAAATTATTTTAAATGGGAAAGTCCAAATAATACCCAGGTACTCACCTGGGACGCATTTGGTTATTACGTATGCATGCCTGGTTTTTTCATTTATCATGATATTAAAAAATTTGAATGGATACCTCAAATTATTGAAAAATATCAACCTACCGGGACGCTTTATCAACTGAAGGAATTGCCGAATGGAAATAAAGTAATGAAATATCTTATCGGTGTTTCAATTCTATATTCACCGTTTTTTTTAATGGGGCATTTTATTGCCGGTGCATTAAGTTATCCGCAAGATGGTTTTTCAACTCCATATCAGGCAGCAGTGTGTTTAGCAGCCTTGTTCTATGCTTTTCTGGGCTTATTTGTTTTGCGAAAAATTCTTTTAAGGTTTTTTTCAGATTTAACTACTACGGTAACCCTCCTATTAATTGCTCTCGCAACAAATTATATTCAATATGTTTCAGTTGATAGCGCGATGGCTCATGGTTTTATTTTTTCATTGTATTCAATTCTATTGTTAGTCACAATTAGTTGGCATGATAAACCTTCATTTTTTAAAGCTTTCACTATTGGTTTATTCATTGGCCTAGGAGCTATTTCCAGACCAACGGAAATAATAATGCTTTTCATTCCTCTATTGTACTCAACGCAGGATAAAACGGCTATGAAAGCAAAGTGGAAATTAGTTGCGGTCCATCGATTCCACATAATTGCACTCGTAGCTGGAGCGTTACTTGCTGCATTTCCCCAATTGCTCTACTGGAAAATTATTACAGGATATTGGATACATGAAGTCGGATCGAAATGGGTTTTCTTTCATCCCAATTGGCAAGTTTTATTTGGCTGGGAAAAGGGATGGTTTATTTACACTCCTGTTGCTATTCTTATGGTATTGGGATTTTTTAATTTTCGAAAAAATCCTTTTTATTATTCGGTGTTAGTTTTCTTTTTAGTAAACATATGGATAGTAATTGCCTGGTTTGACTGGCGTTATGGAGCTTCCTATTCTGCACGTGCTTTTGTACAGAGTTACGCCGTCATGGCACTTCCAATGGCAGCTATAATTAATAAACGTATTAAAGGGAAATTTAGATATCTACTAGTTGGATTATTTGCTTTTTTGATATATTTAAATCTTTTCCAAATTTGGCAGTATAACAAAGGAATTCTTCATTATAATGAAATGAATAGATTGTATTATTCAGCAATATTCTTAAATTGTAATCCTACCCCTTTGCAAATGTCCCTATTAGATACGAAGGAATATCCTAAAGATGAAAGGAAATTAAACATGGTCAGGGAAATACGCCTCGATTCACAATACGTAATCAATGCAAGTAAAATCTCAAATATCACCCTATATAAATCCGAATTAAATAAGCTTCTTAGTTTAAATTCAAATACTGAGAATTGGTTTAGAATCCAAATCTCAGTATTATCTGCCTGGGGAGCATTTGATACCTTTTTAACAACTCGGGTGGTATCAGAGAATCAATCAAAAGAAACTCGCTGTAGAATGCAAAATGGAATTTATGAAAGAATGAAATGGAATAGTATTGAATATTATTTTATGGTACCTCAAGGGCTGGACAGTGGAATAATTACAATAGTTGCTGATACAAAAGCTATGGAAGATATTTATATTAAGGATTTGTCTATAAAAATATTAGTTAAATAGTTATTCTTATCCTTTTTGTGTAGCCTGAGGCTGCCGGTATAGCCTTATGTTTTTTACTTAAAGTTTAAGGTTTATCTAGTATATACCACGTTTATTAAGCCAATTTTGATACCTCTGGGCATTTAGATTATGGGCCTGCAAGGTTTCAGCATAGGCATGACCGGGACCCTCTTCAGTAGGTCTTGCACAGAAATACAGGTAATGATGATCTTCCTTATTTAGCACCGCCTCAATGGAAGCCAATCCAGGCATATATATCGGCCCGGGAGGAAGGCCGAGATTCTTATAAGTATTGTATGGGCTATCGACATCCAACATGCCGTATAAGATCCTTTTCAGATCAAATTGGCCTAAAGCATATACGATAGTGGGATCAGCTTGCAATGGAATACTGTCGTGTAACCTATTCAGATATACACCTGCCATACGATGTTTTTCAGGATTATAATTGGTTTCTTTCTCTATGATCGATGCAAGTGTGTAGACTTTATCAGGAGTTAATCCTATTTTATTCGCCTTCTCGCGACGTTCGGTAGTCCAGAACCGGTCATATTCTTTGAGCATCCGGGTGCAATATTCCTCCGGACTTACAGTCCAGTAGAATTCATAGGTGTTGGGTATAAACCTGGTGAGTCGGGTAGGTGGAGTAGTACCGGCCAGAGAATCAAAATGTTGATTGAGATAGCCAATCAATGCAAGCGAATCGAATTCAAGTTTTGCTGCAATTCTTCCGGCTAATTGTTCAATGGTCCTTACATTATTTATAGTAACCTGGAGCGGAGTTTGTTTCCCACCTCGCAAGGCGGAAATAATATTCCTGCTACTTGCAGGAGCATCAAGAATATACCTGCCTCGCTTTATTGTCGCATCGTTGTAACCCATTTTAAGAGCTGTCCAGCGAAAATGATTTTCATTTTTTATTTGGCCATGGGCTACCAGGCTGTCTGTTACACTTTCAAGGGTTGAGCCGGTTGGAATCAGGAGCTCTTTATTTTCAAGCCTGGGAGGTGTGTTGATTGAAAACATGTTAGTATAAAACATGAATCCAAAGTAGGCACCGATGCCTAAGCTGGTCAGTAGAATGATTAAAAGGATCCGCTTCAAGAAAATTAGTTTTCGTTAAAAGAAATGGATCGTGATTTAATATTGTTCATTTTCATTTGGAAAATCTCCTGACCGAACATCTTTAACGTAATTTTCAACTGCCAGGTGGATCTGTTCGTAAAGATTAAGATATCTTCTTAGAAAGCGGGGATGGAAATCATGTGTGATACCCAATGCGTCATGAATGACAAGGACCTGTCCATCCGTGCCATGACCGGCACCAATTCCGATAGTTGGAATTTTTAAAGACTCACTTACCTCCTTGGCCAGGGATGCAGGGATTTTTTCAAGGACAATGCCAAAACAACCTAATTCCTGGAGAAGAAAAGCATCTGATTTTAATTTCATCGCTTCTTCCTCTTCTTTTGCTCTAACCACGTACGTACCGAATTTATAAATGGACTGCGGGGTGAGGCCAAGATGTCCCATGACTGGAACTCCTGCCGATAGAATTCTGCTGATCGAATCTCCTATTTCTTCACCGCCTTCCATTTTAACGGCATGACCACCTGATTCTTTCATAATCCGGACAGCTGATTCAAGCGCCAATTTGCTATTCCCCTGGTAGGAACCGAAAGGAAGATCCACAACAACTAATGCTTTTGATACGGCCCTGACGACAGATGAAGCATGGTAAATCATCTGATCCAATGTAATAGGGAGGGTTGTCTCATGACCTGCCATCACATTGGATGCGCTATCACCAACCAGGATAATATCTATGCCTGCATCATCAAGGATGCGGGCCATGGAAAAATCATATCCTGTGAGCATGGCGATCTTTTCACCTGCCTCCTTCATCTCCTGGAGAGTGTGGGTGGTGATTCTTTTTGCTTTGCTGTGTATTGACATAGGATATGAGCTCGCCGTTTTCTAGAAAGAGGATATAGAACATCAAAGATAAAAGCCTAAATCATAGTAGCATAAATGTCCTTTCAAACTCAAATAATTCGAACTCAAATTGTTTCCTACTTGTAATCGGACCCTTATCCATCTATTTATTTTTTCAGGGATAAGCCGCAAGTTTAGAGCGGGTATAGATTGTGCATAACTATCCGGCCACTCTGACAATCAAGCTGTTAAAACAGTGTTGCACACCTAGGTGTGCTACACTGTTTGGTCTGGGATGATCTGCCCGGGCTTTGAATTTTACATTCCGACATCTCAAATCCCTCATCTCATTACCGGATAAAAGAATAGCGGACGACAAACAAGCCTTCGCCTTTGCCTCCTCCCTAGCCTTTTTTCTATCTTCGCCCCATGAAGTGGATTCCGGGACTCCTGATTATGATTTCTTTATTGTCTGCCTGTTCTAACGAACTGGTAGTAGTTGATAAGTGGAAGGACATCCCTGTGGTATGGGGCTTTCTGAACAAAAGTGATTCAGCACATTACATCAGGGTAGAGAAAGCCTTTCTAGACCCCACTACTTCAGCGTATGATATAGCCCTGATACCAGATTCGCTTTTTTATGACAATGCTGTGGTGACTTTGAAAAGGATCAATAATGGCCAGGTATTTACGTTAGAAAGGGTGAATGGTGACCTTGAGGGCTACCCGCGGGAAGCCGGAATATTTGCACAATCACCCAACTACCTGTACAAGATCAAAGAAAATATCATCAACTTGGTAGTAGGTGAGAAGTATGAGTTTTCATTACAAAAAGGAGATGGTTCAGTCCCGGTTACAGCCTTCACGATCATTCTTCCAAAGCCCGTTCTCCGAAATCCTGCCCCAGGTAACCTGCTTGGATTCAGGTCCGGATCACAATTCACTTTTATGTGGAACAAAATTGAAGATGCGGGTATCTACGATCTGAAACTGCGATTCCATTACATCGAGAAAACAGCTGCAAGTGGTAACCTCTTCGTTCCTAAAACTATCGAATGGGTCGTAGAAAACGGTATTGTTGACAATGAACAAAAAATAGATGGAGGTGAGTTTTATACTGCTTTAAAGGCGAATATCGACGAAGATTTTGAAGCTACTAGAAAATTTGACAGCCTTGATATCATCATTTGGTGCGGCGGAAAAGAGCTTCAGGAATTCATCAAAATAGTGCGCGCTAACCTGGGACTAACCAGCACGCAGGATATTCCTAAATATACCAATCTGTCTGAGGGCATCGGTATCTTTTCGTCAAGAAATGTTTCCTACAATACCGGCTTTAAATTGACCCAGCAGGCACTCGATTCTCTTAAGAATGGGAGCGTAACGAAAAAGCTTAAATTTCAATAATCCCTCCTGTCTGACTATTTGGCAGTTGGTTTATCAACCTTCTGTCATTCAATCCTGTTTTGTCATAAATATCTTCAAATTATCTTCGTGGCACACGCCTTGATCAGCAATCCTATTACACATAAACAGATCAAAATACAATCATAAAAACTAAAACGCATGGGTAAAATAATAGGAATTGACTTAGGCACCACTAATTCCTGTGTTGCCGTCATTGAAGGAAGCGAACCAACCGTCATCGCGAATGATGAAGGAAGAAGGACAACACCTTCAGTGGTTGCTTTTCTGGATAATGGCGAACGGAAAGTGGGAGACCCCGCAAAACGTCAGGCCATCACTAATGCCAAAAGAACGGTATCCTCCATCAAGAGGTTCATGGGATCCAGGTATAGTGAGGTTTCGAATGAAATACCCAGAATGCCTTATTCTGTTAAGTCAGGGTCCAACGATTCGGTAAAAATTGAAATCGATGGCCGTCAATATACTCCTCAGGAAGTTTCTGCTATCATTCTTCAAAAAATGAAGAAGATCGCGGAAGATTATCTCGGTCAGACCGTCACGGAAGCTGTCATCACAGTGCCAGCGTACTTCAATGATTCTCAAAGGCAAGCCACAAAAGAAGCTGGCGAAATCGCGGGTTTAACGGTAAAAAGGATCATAAACGAGCCTACTGCAGCTGCATTAGCATATGGTCTCGACAAGAAACATAAAGACATGACCATCGCAGTATATGACCTCGGTGGTGGTACGTTTGATATTTCAATCCTCGAGCTTGGTGATGGCGTTTTCGAAGTAAAATCGACTAACGGTGATACGCATCTTGGTGGTGATGATTTCGATCAGGTGATCATAGATTGGTTAGCAGATGATTTCAAAAAAAATCAGGCGATCGATCTTAGAAAAGATCCGATGGCTTTGCAACGCCTTAAAGAAGCTGCTGAAAGAGCAAAAATTGAGCTTTCAGGTAGTTCGGAGACAAGTATAACGTTACCATATGTCACTGCAGTGGATGGAGTGCCAAAACACCTTGATATGAAGCTGACCCGAGCAAAATTCGAGCAGCTTTCAGAGGAATTGGTAAAACGTACTATTCGTCCTTGCGAAGACGCCATCAGGGATGCAGGCATTAAGAAAGAAGATATCGATGAGATTATCCTTGTTGGAGGTTCAACACGTATCCCTCGTATTCAACAAGCTGTTGAAGATCTGTTTGGTAAAAAACCAAGTAAAGGTGTAAATCCTGATGAAGTTGTCGCCATTGGCGCAGCTATCCAGGGCGGTGTATTAAGTGGTGACGTGCAAGATGTATTGCTTCTTGATGTAACACCATTATCGATGGGTATTGAAACCATGGGTGGGATCTATGACACGGTCATCGAAGCAAACAGCACAATACCAACCAAGAAATCAAAAGTTTATTCTACAGCTTCTGACAATCAGCCTTCCGTAGAAATTCATATTCTGCAGGGTGAAAGAAAGATGGCTAAGGACAACAGACCGGTAGGTCGTTTTATACTCGATGGAATACCACCTGCTCCGCGAGGCATACCACAGGTCGAAGTCACATTTGATATTGATGCCAATGGAATTCTGAATGTTTCTGCAAAAGACAAAGGAACTGGCAAGCAACAATCGGTACGAATAGAAGCCAGTACAGGACTTTCTAAAGAAGAAGTAGCCCGAATGAAAGCAGAAGCAGAAGCTAATGCCGAATCTGACCGTATAGCACGTGAGCAGGCTGAAAAAGTGAATAACGCTGATGCTTTGATCTTTCAGACCGAAAAGCAACTCAAAGATTATGGCGAGAAAATACCTCAGGATAAAAAGACTGCCATCGAAACGGCTTTAGCCCAATTGAAAGCTGCGCATGATGCCAAGGATGTAAGCCTTATCGATCCTGCCCTGGAAGCTCTAAATACTGCATGGCAGGCAGCAAGCCAGGACATTTACCAGGCTCAACAATCAGGTCAGCAAGACGGTGCTCCAAATCAGGATGGTTCTTCTCAGGACAATACAAATACCAA
>JBDSPM010000481.1:0-2969 GCA_039930325.1 Saprospiraceae bacterium | reverse complement strand
TAGCTGTCATCTCATTACCGAGCTTATCATCGAGCTTGATATCAATGGCCTTTGATTCCACCAGCGAAGTGTAAAATTCGTGAACCGTCGAGTCCTGCAATTCTTCATCCTTGTCGTCCCCCTTGGGCGCATCAGGCACTAAATGACCTTCAGCTCTGAATTTTTCATATTCATATGAAATTTTGGACCAATCCACAGTAATCAGGCCATCCACAGCCGGATACAACACATTATACGTAAAGAAAAGCTGAACATCTACATCGGAAATGGATCTCGTTTTTTCAAAACTTGCTGCTAAAAGTTGCGCATCATTTTTATCCATTTTGGCAGCCACTGCACATTTCAAACCAGGCAATACCGGAGCAACTCCGGAAGTAACCATATTTGGACTCTTGTCCAGAACCCCGCTTATGATTCTGAAAGAATTATCACCATCCGGTTTTACATCTACCGGACCCAGGATCTTTGGATTCGTGACAGCAGCATACTTAGGATTGGTCTTCGACAAATCTTTGATTTTTGCTTCAAGTCTCTTTTGAGCATCTGCCTCCTGTTGAGGAGTCAAACCCCATTCCATAAGAAAATGAAGTAACGCGCCTTGTACGCCTCCCACATCAGTTCTTTCTTCGGTGGTATATTTAAGGAAAAGGAATTCAGGTGTCTGACCATCTTCTTTTTTCGATAGTCTGAGGCCGACAGGTAAATAATAATATTCACCAGTGAAATCGGAATTAAGCGTTTGTGCCCGGCCATACATTACCACTTGCGTTCCATCCCCTAACACAATACCCACTCTATTCTCGTAATCAAGTGTTTGAGAAGAAAGTAAAGGTAAAGCAGAGAAAAAACAAACCTGGAGGAGTATTACATTGGCAATACTGAAGTAGCTATTTTTTTTCATAATGAGTTTGGAATAATGATGAGTAATTTAAATATACTTAGTAATGGTTGCAAACGCGTAATTATCCTTTCATGGAAAAAGGTTCCGTTTATTTTATCTCCGGGATCTTTGACGATCACGACATCTTTCCACCGGGAAATCGATTTGTACAATTCATTCGGCGTGGTCACAAATCCTATTACAATAAATTCCTTAGCTTCTATTTGTTTACCTGTCAGGTGATTCAGTGCTTCAACAATAAAATCGCAGCAGTTATACTCCATACTGTTAAAGCTTCTGAATATGTCAATTTTTTTGTCCAGAAATTCCATTAATTCAAAATCCTTTTGTTTCGACGTTGGAATCGAAATGATACCATCGCAGGCATATCCAAATTTGTGCGGCACGCCCTGATCAGCAAGCGTCTTAAGACTTATCATCTGTTTCCATCTCGAAGAAGGCAATTTAAAATATACAGGTTCAACATCACCGTCATATCGGCCTTTATATAAATCGTTTAATGGCCAGAAATCATAATAAGTTAAAGAGCCTGTATAGACAGTGTCATACCGGTAGTACCGCTGACCTGATCGAGTAGATTCAATAACTTTTACGCTATAATCATCAATAGCAATTCCACTATGCCCCGTCTTACCATCGTAAGTAGCGTAAATTATTAAATGAACGTCGGCCCGCAGTGCAGTAATGCACAGGAAAAAGATCATGATGGAGGAAGCCATGAAACGCATTCCTATTTGTTTTGTTGGTTCAATACCGGTTTTAAAATATCCCTCAATTCGCCTTTCAATACATAAGTATCCCCTTTGATGAGGTTATACCAATTTTGCCTATACCCTCCCCTGTATGTAAATATCAATTCTACAGTTATACCATCTAATTTTGATGGTTTGTTTAAAGCTTCTTCCATGAGTTTTGCTTCCGCTGCGGTCAACCTGTATGAAAGAGCCATTTTGGTCCCTGGAATTACAGAAGTTGCCGGGGCCTGGCTCCATCGGGAACCCAGAATTTTCGCCAGTTCACTTTCGCCCGTAATCTTAAAGCTTGGCATATCTTCAGAAGCCTCCAGGCTGATCACACCTGCGAGAACGGCAGTACTGTCTATGTTGGATTTTATTTTTTTATCAATCTCCTTTTCCTGGATTGAGCTCAATCCCCATTCAAAAAGGAGATGTAAAATAGCACCCTCAATTTCGTTTCCATCGGCTGACGTAAAGGTCATAAAACTAAATTCAGGTGTTCTATCTTTTCGTATGGATAGCCTTAAATTGGTCGGTAAATAATAATACGTATTCGATCCTTCTTCACTGAAACCAGGCATAACTTTTACGTGAACGTGATCGCATGTCTCAAATTCCTTGACATCCCCTTTCTGTACAGTTTGACTATTTGCACAAGGCAAGATCATCAGAAAAACGAATAGGAACTGAAATACTCTCATGAAATTAACTTCCGGGTAATTCATCAATAAATATTAAGCCGTATTCATCAACACCTTTTTTTGTGACAGAGCTTCCATCATTCTTCATCCATGTTATCGTATAGTCCACTGTATGTTGATCTGCGGGTAGTGTAATATCAAAAAAATGATCACTCACTGGTTCACTTGTTCTGATCGTGATCTGCCTATCCTTTTCTTTTCCAAAAAAAGAATAATGGATTCGTACCGATACAGCTCTTATATTTTCTTCCCTGAGCTTCAGTACATCTCCATCCAATGCAATCAATTGCTGCTTATATGGCGCGTACAGATTAATGATGGGCGTATTCTGATGTATCCATCCCGTGTTATAATTTCCTTCTGCTCCAAAATTCCACATTACCTGGTAATCATAATTAAGCCAATTCATGCGATCCTTATCTTCCTGATTAAGATAGACCATGGAAATCTGCCCCCCGCTTTCAGCCAGTGTATTTTTAGTTAGAAAAACTTCCCTTAGGGTCTCTTTCCCATTTTCATGAACTTTACGCAATGAAACGGAAGCATTTTTTACGACATTTTCAAATGCAGATTGTAAATCACCGTCGATAGAGACCCGAACTTCACGTTGCTGGAATGCCGGATCATCCA
>JBDSPM010000480.1:0-4089 GCA_039930325.1 Saprospiraceae bacterium | reverse complement strand
GTCTCTGGTGTCTGGCTGATCGCCAATAGAATCTTCATATCAGTCAATTGTTTTCACTAATCAGGTCTAAAGGTATCTAAAATTGGACTTTACGGGTTTTAGTCCCTGACTATAGGTTATACCTGATTAGCACTTAGATTTGTCCCCGATGAGTCGCATTAAAGAACTCGAAATCCTGTTGGATGAAAGCCCGGATGATCCATTCATCATCTATGCCTTAGCCAGAGAACATGAGAAACTATCCTCCACTCTCCAGGCAATACTTATGTATGAATACCTGGTGAATTCACATCCTGCCTACATTGCTACTTATTATCATTATGCCAAACTTCTATATGAAGCAGGAAACCGCAATCAGGGTTTGGCATTATTGAAACAGGGTATTGAAAATGGAGTGAAAGAAAAAGATATGCATGCGGTGGGTGAAATGAAGGGACTTATGGCCCAATGGACAGATAATGATGATGTATAAAATTTAATTCAGTTCATCTATCTGCACTTCTCCATGAAATGATGCTACAGCAGGGCCCGTAAGCATGACTTTTGAAAAATTAGTTTGGCCTTCTCGCTTAAACTCAACTTTAAGCAATCCTCCCTGGGTTTGTACAGTACATTCTTCAGATTTACTGATCGCATAAAACGAGTATGCAAGTGCAGATGCAACTACCCCTGTACCGCATGCCATAGTCTCATCCTCCACTCCTCTCTCATAAGTGCGAATGCGGATTTCAGAGGGACCGGTGATTTCAACAAAATTGACATTGATACCATCTTTTGCAAATCGTGCACTATTACGTATTGCCCTTCCTTGCTTTTGCACATCCATCCTATCAACATGATCAACAAAAGTGACATAATGAGGTGAGCCCGTATACAGTGTAAATGTCTTTGCATCCAGTGTAGTGATCTCATTAACATCCGCCATGGATAATTGAACTGATCCGTCCTTTGTTATAAATCCGTTGTGCCAACCATCTGTTCCCAAAAACCGGGTAGTTCCGCTATGGATTCCAAGGTGAGCGGCGAAAGAAACGATGCATCTTCCGCCATTGCCGCAAAAGGTGCTCTTCCTGCCATCAGAATTATAGTATTTCATAAAGAAGTCTGATCCATCGTTGCCTTGTTGCAATAAAATCAAACCATCTGCGCCGACACCGAAACGTCGATGACATATGCCCGATATCCAATACTCAGTCATCATGTCTTCAAGATTTCCCTGCCTGTCATCTATAAGGATGAAGTCATTACCTGCGCCATGATATTTTATAAAAGGTATATTTTGCATTTCATCAAGCCATCCCGGTTGGGGGTGGGTATATTAGTCGCAAAGCTAAATGAAATCTGCCTACCCGATTATAATTGTGATTTCATTACTATGCTTTTCCCTTTAATTGAAATGAAGGCACAATCTTTGAATATCTATTCTTGTTTTCTATTATATTTCAATTTGAATCACTTAGCTGCATGAAAAAAATCTGGCCTTTTTTGATTACAGGTCTTCTAAGCATTGGTATAGCTACTGCTGTTTTTTCAATCCTGTCTCGCCCAACCGTGGTAGTTGAAAACCCGCGCCCAGTGGCGGTATTGACGAATCAGCCTCCATTTACATATACTTCCAGTCAGTCGTTACCTGTCGGAGCACCAGACATGGTGATGGCCGCAAATGTCTCCAGGAGAGCTGTTGTTTATATAGAATCGAGAACTATTTCGTCCACGGGTTATTTCAACCGGAAAAGTTATAGTGGCAGTACAGGCTCAGGCGTAGTGATTTCTGAAAATGGATATATCGCCACCAATCACCATGTCATCGAAGATGGAGGTGAGATCATAGTCCTACTGGAAGATGGGCATGAATACTCAGCTAAGCTTGTAGGATCCGACCCATCAACCGATCTTGCTCTTCTTAAAATAGACGCCGCCGGTCTTCCTTTCCTGATATTTGGCAATAGTGATTCACTCATGGTGGGAGAATGGGTGATAGCAGTAGGCAATCCGTTTAAGCTCTACTCAACAGTCACAGCAGGGATAGTAAGTGCCAAATCAAGGAATATACATATTCTGGATGAAGGCGGAATCGAATCTTTTATCCAAACGGATGCTGCCGTCAATCCCGGCAACAGTGGTGGTGCGCTTGTCAACACGCATGGTCATCTGGTCGGCATTAATACAGCGATCATGACATACAGCGGGCAATATGAAGGATTTTCATTTGCCATTCCTTCTAATCTCGCTAAGAAAGTTTTGGAAGATATTCGCGAATATGGTTTGGCACACCGCGGTTGGTTAGGTGTAGTAATTCGACCCTTGGATAACACATCTGCTGCAGAAGCCGGGCTTGACGAAGTGTCGGGTGTTGTGATCGAACGTGTCAATGACAAAAGTGCAGCAGATGCAGCCGGACTTCGTGCGGGTGATGTAATTGTAAATATTGATGGCAAAAAAATAGTGTCTTCTCCTGATTTCATGGGCACCATCGGACAACACAGGCCTGGTGATATGATTGCTGTAGATTATTACCGTGAAGGAAAAATAAATATGGTTAAAATAAAATTGAGCGTTTCGAGAAATGGAATTGCAAGAGATATTGCTACAAGCAAGCCACCTGAAGAAATTTTGACTGAAATCGGGATGGATGTCCGTGACCTTAGTGAAAATGAGGAGACCAGGCTATCAAGGGATGGTGTGATCGTGGATGATATCACAGAAGGCAGCCAGATAGCCGATGTCAATATGGAAGTAAATTTTATTATTACACAGATCAATGGAGTTCCGGTGACGAACGTAGCGGATTTTAAGCAGGAATTGCGGAATGCAGGTTCGGGAATTTATCTGCAGGGATATTATGAGCAATTTCAGGGTGATTTTGCATATAGCCTTGATATCAGATAAAGTCCAATTTCACATTTGCGGATCGTGAAAATAGTTTTCGATTATAGATCTCAATATTTTATTCCCTTTGATGATGTCATGCATTTCTTCAACAATATTGTTTGGCATAAGTACTTCAAGTGGCTGATCAACTTTAGTAAAAAACGGAAGTGAATCCATCACCTGTTTGTCCCATTCAGAATGATACTTTAGCACATCGTCAGGAAAGACTGTTTTACGAAGAGTATTCTCATCTTTTGGTTGGAAGGGAATGGAAATATTCAGATATCCGTAGTCATTGGTGAGCTCTTCGCCGATTTCTATATCCCTCACTGCTATCTCGAAATCGTATGCAGTCGAAATGCAATTTGATCGAAAGCTGTGATTGACAAATCTTCCAAAATCCCAGCAGAGGACGAGATTTCCTAATTGATTTCGGTATGTATATTTAGTAAGAATTTCCTGGTACATCGGCTCGTAATTAGCAGCTTCTTCCGGGGTGAATTCGCGGTCAAATTTATCGAGGACCCAGGTGATCGTTCCTTTTGGAATTTTTTTTGTTGCAACTACCCCATAGCCTACTACATCGTCAATAAATTGTAGCTGGGTATCCGGATGGATCATGCTTTTAAGAAAATGAAGGTCAAATCTATTAAAAGAAGAGACCGGAATGAGAGGAATAATGTTATGTAAAAGCTAATAAAGGGAGGCTAAGGTAGAGGCGAAGGCTAAGGAAAAATAAAAAAACTTCAATCTGTTTCGTCAAGAAAGAATATTTGCTCCACAGGTTTACTAAATACCCTTGCAATTTTCAGGGAGAGCACAGTGGATGGAACATGCGGGTTCTAATTCTATGCTTCTGAAAACAAGAAAATTTGATTTTCATGAAGTTAAATATGGCAATTAAGGACCCTTTATGCTGAGTTTCAATTGAACTGGACTCAAAATGAGGAGGAGGAAAAGGCTATCTTTGCAGCCCTTATGAAAAACATCCGCAATTTTTGCGTCATTGCCCATATAGATCATGGTAAAAGCACCCTTTCCGACCGTCTTCTTGAGATCACCAATACGGTAGCAGCACGGGATATGGTAGCCCAGACCCTGGACAACATGGATCTGGAACGCGAGCGCGGAATCACGATTAAAAGTCACGCCATCCAGCTTCTATACAAGCACCCGAATGGCCAGGAATATACACTCAATCTCATCGATACCCCGGGC
>JBDSPM010000479.1:0-4708 GCA_039930325.1 Saprospiraceae bacterium | reverse complement strand
GCAGGAAGGAAACTCAATAAATAAGAAACAGATATACAATATTATCTTTGATGCATGGCTCCGTCGTACAACGGATAGTACGCAGGTCTTCGGAACCTGAGATTGGGGTTCGATTCCCTACGGGGCTACAAAAAAAGCATGGAGCATGGAGGATAGGGCAAAGTTGAAACCTTTAAATCCGTTAGTCAAACGGTAAGAGGTACTGAAACAGAAGTTGTAAAAGAAGAGCTCAAAGAAAAGCACAAATAAAAACAATCCTTGTTTTGGAAGCTTTCCTACTTGCATCTTTAATATTCAATAACAAAGGGCATAGTGCTAACTCAACACTATGCCCTTTGCTCTATGCTCTGCTCTTTGCTCTTTGCTCGGTTATTGGAACAACAACAATCTCCAGCGATCATGGCATGCGCTCTTCGCGAAACGACCGAATGCATAATTTCCTTCAAGATGAAGTTGAGCCGCAGTAGCAAGGGTCTTCTTTTCAGGATTTTTAAGTGCCTCGTATACGATGGGATAGCCGTTTGCTTTCCCTTGTGCACTGACCATATCATCAATAGCGAAATGAAGACGTATCCCCAGATTAACTGTGAAAAGGCCACCACCTAAAAGATATGAGCCAAATCCAAGAACACCTGATGTGTAGTTTTTTGAAAAATTGTCAGTAACATCTATTGCTGCCGGTGCATCTACATTTTTGAGTTCGACTGATTTGATCTTACTGTATTCACCCCCGATCTCTACGTACGCTCCATTGCCGGAATAGCGGAAAAGAGCAGTCCAGTCATTATGTTTCCATTTGAACTTGTTGTATACACGGGAATTAAAATTAAAATCTTGTCTTGAAACTGCGCTTGCATATTCAAAAGTTAAACCTGTATGGTAACCGTAGTTGACTCCTAAGCGGCCACCTATAGCAGTTCCTGTAGTTATCTTATGCTTGTATGAACCGTGGTCAAAGACATTGTGATCATACATGAATGTCGGACCATAATCAGCTTTGATACCGGCATCAAACCACAACTGGGCATGTGCTGAGAATGCAAAACAAGCCATCATAAAAAGGGTAAGAAAATACTTCATGTTTCAATTGCTTTTAGGCCGGAAAGATAGCTAATATTTCATTCCCCTACGTTTCATTTCAGACAGGATCAGGCTAAGTTCGCGGCTCATTTCACCTGTGACAGATGTGTTTTCTTTTGCACGACGAATAAGATAGGGAATCACTTCTTTGACGGGTCCGTATGGAACGTATTTCGCAACATTATATCCCGCATCAGCCAGGTTGAATGTGATATAATCACTCATGCCGTACAGTTGGCAGAAGTTCAAATTAACATGATTGCGTTGTATGCCCTTATCAGCTATTAAATCTGCTTCATACTGAATGCTTTGCAGATTGTGTGATCCATTACATGAAGCGATTTGTTCATAGTGATCTACACAGTATTTGACAGCAATATTGAAATCGCGGTCGGTGTCCTCCTTAGTCTCCTGGATGGGTGATGGATACCCCATGGATGTGGCGCGCTCCCTTTCCTTTTCCATATAAGCGCCCCGTACTATTTTTGCTCCAAGCTTATATCCTTTTGTTCCTGCTTCATCGTGATCTGCCAAAAGGCTCTTAAGCTTATCCGTCCGGTATAGCTGATACGTATGATAGACAATCACTTTTTCACGATTGAATTTTTCCATCAGATCTTTTACCAGTCGATCTATGGTGTCCTGTATCCAGGTTTCTTCCGCGTCAAAAAAGATGGCTACATTATTTCGCTTCGCTGCCTGACATAATTGATTGAGGCGCCTTCGGACATTTTCAAAATCACCGGATTCTTTTTCATTTAGGGCGCCTTCGGATTGAAATTTCTGTAATAGTTCTTCTGACGCAAGAGCAGTAACTTTTGATGAAATCACTGGAACGCTGGCATGCGTTGAAGCAAAGGAGATAGCTTTTATATTTTCTTCCAGTGTTCTGTCGAAATCCTCATCAGTCGATTTACCTTCTGCTCCATAATCCAACACCGTCAATGTCCTGCTCACGTGTAAACGATCGATCACCTCATGGCAATCTTCGAGGGAAACACCACCACAGAATTGCTTAAAAATGGTGGCTTTCAAGATGGGGTTAAAAATAGTAATACCTTTCTTATGCATCCATAAACCCAATGCGGACCCTGACTTGACTATCCAGGCTTTATTCATTAATCTGAACAGGATGGCCAGGCGCCTTAGCTCCTTGTTGGATTTATTCGCGAAGGCGATTTCCGTATCAGTGAAGTCCACATTGTGATGGACCTTTAATTCAATTTCAGAACCTGCCATATGTTTTCCAGATAACCCAGGCTTGTTCTGCCTGAAGGTGCAGCATTTCGAGTCCGTTTTTTGTATGGGCCCCCATCTGCTCTCCCCGCGCCAAAAATAAGGTATTGGTTGGATTGTAAACTACATCATAAAGCCAATGATTTTGAGAAAGTGCTTCATAGGGAATCGGTGGAAACGTGTTTTCCTGAGGTGACATCCCCAAGGGAGATGCATTGATAATCAATAAATTGGATCCAATCACTTCCGGCGTTAAATTATCGTAAGAATAATCCCCGTCATTCCCTCTGGAAACTATAGCCGGCTGAATACCAAGAGCAAACAAAGCATGCTTAATTGCTTTTGCAGCTCCCCCTGAACCAAGGATTAACGCTTTTTCAGGGTATAGGTTTTCTCCGATCCAATTTTCCAATGAAAATTTGAAACCTGTACCATCTGTATTGAACCCTTTCCATTTTGAATTTTCGATTTGGACCAGCGTATTAACTGCACCGATTTCCTCCGCATCATGATCGATCTCATCCAGGTAGTCAATGACAGCCGATTTGTAAGGAATAGTCACGTTTAATCCCAACAGGTCGCCCGCGAGAATCGGGATGATGTCCCCAATTTTATTTAAAGAGAAATTTTGATAGGTGAAGCCTGCGAGACCGAGTGATATAAATTTAGCATCAAAATATTTTTTTGAAAAAGAATGGGTAAGGGGATAGCCTATGAGACCAAATTTCATAAGAGAAGTATGGAGGTAAAAGTATACAAAATGATGAGGCTACTCTGTTTACCAATGATTTCTACCTAAAATATTCAACCCTTTCAGGGTTGGAAAAATGTGAGAATTCTTTTTCCCTGGGTTGCACCCAGGGCTAACCACATTAAAGCCCTTCAGGCTTTTTTAAATGCAATCTGGATCCTGAAGGAATCACATTTGGTTATCCTCGGATAAAATTCAGGGCTAACCACATTAAAGCCCTTCAGGCTTTTTTAAATGCAATGAAGATCCTGAAGAGATCACATTTGGTTATCCTCGGATAAAATCCAGCGCTAACCGCATTAAAGCCCTTCAGGCTTTTTTAATTGTAAAATTTGATAAGGTTACCCAATTTGAAAATGGACCTGGTGGAAAGTCAATATTTATACAAGAATCAAGATCCTGAAGGGATCTCATTTGGTTAACCCCGGGTGCAACCCGGGGAAAAAAGATGAGTGAAGATTCCAACCCTAAAGGGGTTGAATAAAAAACTGTTTCCAATTTTGATTCTGATGTATGGATTACATTCTAAAAAGAATTCCTGCTTTTGCATTGAATCCATACGAAGGATACGTATACCAAGGTTCACGGTTATTGCCCAGAATATTATTGATCTCGGCAAATGCACCCCATGAAGTAGTGAAATAATAATCACCATGAAGATTTAAATCAATCAATGGGTCTAATCTCTTTTCAGTCCCTCCCACGGTACGGTATGGCAATCCGTTTTCTGAATGCACAATAATGGATGCATGATAAATGTCGTCGCCACCTGAGTAGGTTAGCATTCCATCACCTCCTATGGTTGGCCGGTGCCAGGGTTTTACCTCGTTGTCAAGATTGTAAAACCGTTGCCATGCTTTTGCGTGGAGAAATACATTTTTCAATACTTGAAACTTTAATGATCCTTCATATCCGATGTAAGATCCATTATCAAAAATCGGGTTGAATTGCTCTCGCTTGTCATAGTCCTGCAGGAAAAATGCCATGTGCTGAAAGGTAGTATATCCTCCTGAAGCCTCGTATTGCAATTTCCCTGTTGCTCCTTTTATGGCTCCATAAATTTTACGGGATATCATGTTGTTTATACTATCAAGTCTTGTGCTTATATACGGATTGTATGAAGAAAGGTTGCGGAAATTGTTCTTGTAAACTTCCCCCTTCCATCCAACCTCAATCGTCAGACTATTCTTGAAAAGATTATAGGAAAGCTCTATTCCAGGTAGGATCTCATTTTGCATTGAAGAAACCAGATTTTTATTCCGGTTTAAGAATGCTGTTCCGCTAAGGTCTGCTTTTAAACCCCCAAGATGAAATTGAAAAAAGGGCTGAATATAAATAGTATTGATTGACTGCTCACGTGTGTTTTTTAATGTTGAAAAATCCAGGTACGTTTTTAATCCCATCGGAAAAGCTTTTGCTGTTACCCTGTATTCGACTTCACCGCCCAGTTTGACGGCGCTTTCCCGGGAACCTAAGTCATCCTTATCAAAATTATGTTCAAAAAATGCTTTGTATCCCAAGCTCTTATTTTCACCACCCGGATTTGTCATAGATGCATAGACATCATACCTTGCAAAAGCTCGCGCTAAGGCATCCGGATTAGAAGGTATGGGATCTGCTCCATAAAAATATATTTTTTCA
>JBDSPM010000478.1:0-4921 GCA_039930325.1 Saprospiraceae bacterium | reverse complement strand
TCCATCTTTACCTGGATTTGATCAGTAGCCGGATTAGGATAAACAGAAACAAGGTTGTTAAGTGGTAGTACATCCTTCGTGTTGACTGTAGATTTCCTGACTACGCGTGCAACAGCCACTATACTGTTACCAAAGAATATACGTGTATCGTTAACGTCCAGTTCTGAGACTTCATAGTCAATGTTGGCAATGTTACCATCAGCAGAGAAGCCAAGCACTGTGAAATAAACAGGCATGGGTGAAAGCCCCAATGCAAATGCCGTATCCATAGCTAATTCCTGAGCGGTGTAATCGCGTTCTGCACTGGCTAGAAGGAAGAATTGAGGATCAGTAGCAAGAGAAGCTACATACTCAATGATGACCATATATGTGAAGCCACCCCGCATGATAATTTTAGCTCCAGGATTGTCAAAATTCTCAAGCACCGTATTCAGGAGTGCATTGTCTCCTTCTGTTCCTGTAAATGTGTAGTCATTATATCCAACAAATCTTCGCTCACTGCTTTCGGCTATTTTATCTCCGTTCGTATCAGTCCACTGCTCGAGGTAAATGCTCACAGTTTTACCTACCATATCAGTTGGATTATTAACTCCCCAGGTAATGTAGTCAACCTCTGCATCTGCCTGAGGATAATAAATATTACCATAAGCATATGATAATGGAGCCCCGGCTATGTAGATAGCGCTGTTGACAGCGATCGAACGAGTGAATCCATTTTCCAGTGCAAACGTATCACCACCGACACTGTAGTCAAAGCCAATAACATTATCTGCAGGAGTAAAATCAACTGAATCCTGGGTCAAGGTATAAGCTGCATGATAGTCAGCGTCAACTTTTGGTAGATCAATCAGTGTCGGGAAGAGCCTGTTTTCCACCAGCGTATTTGCAGGTACAGTACCATAATCCAGATTCTGATTATATACTACTTGCTGAGTGGCTATATTAGTAACCTTGTGGTTAAGGACAACATGCGTTTGATCACATGCTCCTGCATTGAATATATCTGCTAATGCACCAAAAGGATATACCTGGTCAGAAGGAATATATGCGAATGGCGCGATAGCATAGAAATTGCTTTGAACCCTGCTATTGCTACATTCTGTTTCTACGATTTTCACATCATCTATGCCCCACAGGTAGTACTCGTCGTTATAAACGAAACGAACCTGGAGAGAATCATGTCCTGCAGCGCCCGGCATAAAGAATCTCTGAACATTGTCAGGAAAGAAGCCACTATTGATCGGAAATTCTGTGTTTACTTCTATGTCCGTCCAGTTGCCCCAATCAAAACCTACATCTCTTGAACGATAAGAAATAAAATAAGTGCTCCGGTATTGACGAATAGCCTGGATCCAGGTAAGAGAAAGACCTGCTACATCCCAAGCTCCGCTAAAGAGTACGGGAGAAACCAAAAATTTCTGACCCGGAGTTGGGCAGATACCTGCTCCAAAATTGCCGGCGATGCCTGCATTATCATTAAAATCTGAATCTACACCCACGGATCCATCGCAATAGGATGCACCACCTACAGCATAACCTGCGCCAGCATATGCGCCCTTATCTATCAAATTGTCAGGCAAATATTGGAATCCTCTTGTAGAGTCTGCAACAGCACATGTTCCTGAAGTAGTCCAGCCATTGGCCTCAATGCCACCTCCAAAAGTTTCCCACCATAGGGATGTTTCAACTTTACTATTTGGGTATATACCTACACGAAGGGTACCTTCTGTAGCGGCAGTATTTCCTGTGGACCAAACACGTAGTATGTATGTATGGTTTGGGATAAGACATATTCCGGAGATATCAAAATGATTGTCTTCAGGAACGGTTGAAGAGAAGCATTTGATAGGTATCTCACCAGCACCACAACCTTCATAAAAGGCCAAACCGATAGCTGAAACATCGGTTGGATTTACGGAATTATCAAAATAAACCCGTGCGACGATTCCATTAGGATCGATAACAGCAGGAGTTGTGAATTTGAAAAAGATATCATCCGTATAGAATGTGGTCGAGCATACGGTTGCCGGGAGTGTTGAAGCGGTAGCGCCTCGTGTATCTCCTTCGGTCACAATTACATTTTGTTCACTGCTTGAAATCACAACGTTGAACGCTCCGGAACAATCATTGTTAGCAGGCTGAGCCCATACAGACGCGCTCCATGAAAAGAGCACAAAAAGCAGACTTGAAATTCGTAAAGTTATTTTCATCATTTTCAGATTTAAGTTATATTTTTTAAAGACAGTAATTTATGCTTGTTTAGCTGGGGTTCGGATACTTTTAAGGGGAATTATGGGTCAAAAATATGAAAATTTGACATTTGAGGTGCTCCAGAATAGATTTATGTAAATCCCAAGACAAATATTAGGACAGCCATGCTGCTATTTCATCGGGATTTACTGCCACAACACCTGATTGAGAGCAAACATATGCCCCTGTAAGATTTGCCAATTCACCACCTTTTTGAGGTGCCAGGCCAGTCAGTAATCCCAAAGCAAGCGAACAAATCACTGCATCTCCCGCTCCACAGACATCAACTATATCTACCGAACGGCCAGGCTTGACTGTGCATTCTCCTGTTTCATCCTGAAGAAAGATGCCCTGGCTACCTAAGGTGACAGCGATGGTAGTGATCAGATGATCATTTCGCCATTTTTTGGAAAGTTCAGGGAGGTCCTCATTCACGAGCGCCTTACCGGCTGCATAGCTGGCTTCCCGGAGATTGGGCTTAAATAAATCCACATTCGCGTATTTCAGAAAGTTTTTTTCCTTGGGATCCACCGCAACGAATACATTGTGTTCACGACAATAATCAATGATCTTTTTGATGAGACTTTCTGTCAACAAGCCTTTATTGTAGTCCTGTAGTATAATTAGAGCGGGTTGCTCATCTTTAATAAAGGACATAATTTCCCTGGTGACTTCTGTTTCTTCCTCACCATATATATATTCAGAGGATTCTTCGTCAATTCTCAACAAATGATGCGAGGAAGCCACCACTCTTGTTTTTACGGTTGTAGGCCGATTCGACACGGATATAAGCTTGTGATGGATCTGATGATCCTCCAGGAGACTTTTCAATGTCGTAGCATGGTCATCTTTGCCAACAAGTCCTGCTAAGGATGTCCTGCATCCCCATGCAGCCAGATTAAGAGCTACGTTAGCAGCTCCTCCTGCTTTAAGGGTAGTATGAAGATGGCTGAGAATGGGTACGGGAGCTTCAGGTGACATCCTATCCACTGTTCCGTATATATACCGATCCAGCATAGCATCACCTATGACCATGGCCTTTATACTTTTTGCTTTAGCCCTTACTTGTGCAAGCTCTTCTTTCGTGATCATTCTTTATGCTAAGTAAGGTATCGATTTCAGGATATAATCTGTGACGATGGCTGTGGCACCTGAATGTTCCTTTATATAATTAAAACAAATCATTCCTGACTGCTCTGCTTTACCGTTGATTGCTAATTCTTTGAAGGCAGATATCAGTTCATCTTTTGAATTGACAGCCCTTGCGCCACCAAGCTCAACCATTTTGACTGCTTCAGGAAAGGTATGATAGTGAGGGCCAAATACTATAGGCCTGGCATGTGCCATAGCTTCGAGCGAATTATGAATGCCTTTTCCGAAACCACCACCTATGTATGCAGTTTTTCCAAGGGCATATAAAACCGATAACTGGCCTATGTTATCTACAATTATGACAGAGGGCTGATCCGTATTTGGAGAAAGCTGAGATAATTTGATCGCTGAGTTTCCCAGCGAATTCATCAATCTGTCAATATTGGATTTAGAAATATCATGCGGCGCAATAATAGCCTTATATCCGAGAGTTTTGATGGCGTCGATTAAAATGCCTTCATCGTCGGGCCAGGTGCTCCCTGCAACCACATCGACCATTCCGTATCTGATAAGTTCTAAGGGAATTCGTGATTTGACTTCTTTGGGTAAATTAATGCAGCGGTCAATTCTGGTATCACCTGCAACCTGGATATTCTGAAATCCCATGCGAGTGAACAAATCAAAATCTTCGGCCTGTTGAAGAAAAATTATTTTAAAATTTTTCAACATATTTGTTGTCAATGGATTTGCCCATGAGCTCCATTTTTTACCGGGTATCCAATGCGCAGAAATCAGCATGGCTGGAATTTTCATCTCTGCCAGGGCTTTAAGATAACCTGGCCATAAATCGTATTTCACAAAAACAGCGAGATCAGGTTGAATCACTTTAAGCCATTTCACTGCATTGCCGGGTATATCAGCAGGAAGGTAGCAGACAGATGCAAAGGAATAATCTCTTTTTATTTCATAACCGCTGGGTGAAAAAAAGCTTAATATAATTTCTGTTGACGGCATGACTTGCTTAATCTTCTCTATAACAGGGCGTGCCTGCTCAAATTCACCAAGGCTTGATACATGAAACCAGATCCGGTAATCAGACTTTTTTGGAAGTTGCCGGATAGTTGAAGTCCAGTTTTTTCGACTCTTGATCCAAAGCCTGGATTTATGATTCCATAAAGTCGAAATCCGGATTCCGATAACAAACAGGTACATCATCACATCATAGATCAGCCACATATACAGAGGTCAATAGTAAATGTGGTCTGCCTTATCCGTCCTGCTGACAGAAACAATATAGGATAGTATGAGTCCGGCCAGAATATCAGTTCTTTTCCCTGAAAGATAGCTCCCGGAAAGGTTGTCATAATCTCTTCTTGAAGCTGTCTGCCCCCCATAGACGTCACCCATGATATTGAAGTGGAAGTTATTATTCGGATTTTCATATTGATATCCCAAACCGAGGTGGACAGCCGGCCCATTAGAGAGACGATCGTAGCCTTTTATATATTTATCATCCAGTTCAGGGATGGTATTCAGGTTGTCCTGTACCCTGATCTTATGTTGCATGAATCCTGCGCCT
>JBDSPM010000477.1:0-3926 GCA_039930325.1 Saprospiraceae bacterium | reverse complement strand
ATTCATTTCAATCCGCATATTAATCGTCATGCCGTTTTTGCCCCGGGTTGGAAATATATTGAGGTAGCCGGTATAGTTTTTCTGCTTTTATGGTTGCTTTTTCAAATCACAGGAACGCTGATTAAATCCAGTATACGCTTAGCTAAGATGCAATATTATTGTTTGTTCCTGGTCTTTGGTATTGCAGTAATCGCAAAATTTCTCTTTACTTTTTTCAACATCCCATTGCCTACAGGGCGCACGGAATTATTGTATTCAGTTCCGTTTTATCTCGGGATCTGTGTTGTTTTTGAGATTATTATTTTGAAGTGGAGGTTTGCAGTTATTCAAGTTTGGCTGATAACGATATTTTTATGTTGGCACACCTATTCTTCTGTCAACTTTGACAAAACCATAGAATGGTGGCAAACCGGCGATGCCAAGAGGGTAGTGCGCTATCTAAATGAAGAATTGGTTGGAAAATCAAACCATAAAAAATTAACTATCGGCATCGAGACATGGCAGTATCCTTCACTGGCCTTTTATACAGAGACTGTTTTTACGGATGAACTCAACACACAATGGACTGACCTGAGTGTGGACAATCACTATGACTATTTGTTTGTATCCGAAGAAAAATTAAATAAGGTCTGGCCGGATTATGAGTTGGTTAAAAAATTCAGGTACGGCAACTTGTATAAACTAAAGTCAAATGAAAAACGAAGTGAATAGACAATTTTGATTATTTGCTTGGTCGTTTTACAGTAATCCCCGCTTCGCCTGTTTTATAACTCCTGCTGAAAGTAATTTTTCCGCCATTCACAAGGTCTGTGGTGTGACCGGTGCCTGAAAAGCCATCGTCACATTTGACATCAATGCTTAACGCTTTGCTTCATTATTTCTTTCCTGGATTTCTTTCTTTTCATATTTATTAAACGCTTTCTGGATTTCATAGAAATTGGGTTGAATGAGGCTATCACCTTTTGATCTTTTTTGAAGATATGGCTTGCTTAGCCAGGGCTGTGCGATAGAAAAATTTTGCAAGGCAATCAGGCAAAGAATAAGGGAGAGGAATCTCATTTTGAAATGTTTTTTCTTTAAAAATAACTACCTTGATCAATTCTTATTGGAGCGTTTAAGCTAAATACGATAATGGTCTTTTGCAAATAGCAGGCCGCACTAAAACAACAGATACGGCAACTCTTCTAATTGATACCTGTTATAGCATAGAAAGTGATGCTCTAGATGATATACAGGATATATCTCTACTTTTATCGCCCTTATGAAGAAGATATTACCTAACATAGCTGTCGTCGTCACCTTGTGCCTTCTGTCAATGCAAATGCTCCAAAGTCAAAGTGACACGGGCCAGGTGAAAGAACCTTACCGTCCCGCCTTCCATTTTTCCCCAAAAGCACACTGGATGAATGATCCGAATGGCATGGTATTTCACAATGGCATCTACCATCTTTTCTTCCAGTATTATCCGGACGGTTTGGTCTGGGGTCCCATGCATTGGGGTCATGCCACCAGCAAGGACTTGATCCATTGGGAAGAGCAGCCCATAGCATTATATCCAGACTCACTTGGTTATATTTTCAGTGGAAGCACTGTTTTTGATGAATTCAATCTTAGTGGATTGGGTAAGAAGCATAAAGCACCCCTGGTTGCCATTTTTACGCATCACAATCCTGCGGGTGAGGCAGCAGGATTAAATACGTATCAAAATCAAAGCCTCACTTTTAGCAGTGATGAAGGAAAGTCGTGGACCAAATATTCGCACAACCCGGTTCTCAAAAATCCGGGCATCAAAGATTTTCGTGACCCGAAAGTCAGTTGGTATGCAATTGGCAAGAAATGGATCATGACCTTAGCTACTTCTGATCGCATTACATTCTATAGCAGCCGCGACCTGAAAAATTGGAAAAAAGAAAGTGAGTTCGGTGAAAACCTGGGTGCTCACGGAGGTGTCTGGGAATGTCCTGATTTATTTCCGCTTGAAATAGATCGTAAAGAAGTCTGGGTTCTGTTGGTCAGTATTAATCCAGGCGGACCCAATGGCGGATCTGCTACACAATATTTTATCGGCCATTTTGATGGACAGTCATTTACTGCATCTGATACTACCACCAGGTTCATGGATTATGGACCGGATGATTACGCAGGAGTTACGATTTCAAATACGGCCAAACGAAAAATCCTGATTGGATGGATGAGCAATTGGCAATATGGCAAGCTGGTGCCAACCACACCTTGGCGAAGTGCAATGACAGTGCCACGTGAATTGGGACTTAAAGAACTGGGTGGGAAATTATTCCTGATTTCAAATCCGGTAGCAGAATTATCTGCCAGGATGAGGGAGCCTATTGCGATCACTTCAATCAATGTGAAAAACAAATTTGATCTGAGCAACAAGATCAATGACAACTCATCATTGTTTTCTCTCACAATTGCAGATGCGGAAGCCAAAGATTTTTCAATAGTACTCACGAATGACGCAGGAGATGAAATGGTCATTGGCTATGATAAAAAGACGAATCAATATTATATCGACCGCACCAAATCAGGTATAGTTGATTTCGAACCAGGTTTTGCAAAAATACTCTTTGCACCAAGAATTGCTTTTGGGCCAATCAACCTGACCCTGCTCGCTGATAAGGCCTCTGTTGAATTATTTGCAGATGGTGGATTGTCTGTTATGACCGGTATTTTTTTCCCACGCCAACCTATCGACAAGATCTATCTCAAATCAGATGATGGTGAACGGATCAAGAGTGTGATATATCAGCGGATGGAATAAAAGCCATCAATGAGTTACATGAGCCCCATTTGGGCGGTATCTCTGTAGCAGATGAGAAATTAATATTTTATTTGAGCTCCATCGGGGCGACATCTCAGTAGCATCCATCGGGGCGATATCTCTGTACCAGATGATAAAATAATATTTTATTTGAACCTCATCGGGGCGGTATCTCTGTAACAGATGAGAAATTAAGATCTTTTTTGAGATCCATCGGGGCAACATCTCTGTAACATCCATCGGGACGACATCTCTGTTGCTTCCATCGGGGCGATATCTCCATAGGAATGAATAGGAAAATTTACATGAGCCCCATGGGGGCGTTATCTCTGTAACAGATGAGAAATTAAGATATTTTTTGAGCTCCATAGGAGCGACATCTTTACCCATCCCCATGAATGAGTATTCAATCAAAAAAATTAAACAAATATTCATCTTTGTACTCAATATCAAACTCTTTTAATAAGCCCAGATATTCCGTTCTGAAATTCAGTTTTTTATGATGTTGGGGCTGATTGTAAATATAATTTCCAATCGTAGAAATCATTTTCTTATGATATGAAAATGCCCCATATCCATCTTGCCAGTTAAAGGAAAATTTACACAGCTTTTCTTTATTGATCCATCTGGATGAATTGGATTTTAAATCACTGGCCAAACTTGAAATTGATTGGTTAGGATTCAGTCCAACAAAAACGTGAGTATGGTCAGGCATGCAGAATAATGCTAACATTTTATGTCCTTTATTCCTTGCTATTCCACAAAGGTATTTTTCAATTGGATCGCGGATTGATTCTTCAATTAGGGACTCCCTGAATTGAACAGCAAATACAAGCTGGATGTATAGCTGTGTATAAGTATTAGGCATGTCAAATACTACTGGTGAAAATGAAAATTAGGGGAAATATTAATATGATACAAATTATTTCAGAATCCGTAGAAAAAAAATTATTTCAGTTTCAGGGATTTTAACCTGTGCTACTGTGTTTTTTGAATCTCAAAGATGTCGCTCCTATGGAGCTCATATAATGCATGGGTCTCACTCTTTTACAGAGATGTCGCTCCTATGGAGCTCAGATAGTTGCACTTTTCATTTCTACTACAAAGAGCTCCATCGGGGCGACATCTCTGTAGCATCCATCGGGGC
>JBDSPM010000476.1:0-7716 GCA_039930325.1 Saprospiraceae bacterium | reverse complement strand
CCTCTTCTCGCGGGATCGCACGACGATCGCGCATGCCTGCCAGACGGTATAACTGAGCTGAAGCGCGTGGATGAGGTTAGGAAGTCGAAGTATGCCAGACGCTACATTGCGGATAAATCGATAACGTGAAATCCAAATTGCCCCATCGGGGCACAAGCTCGGTAACACATGTGAATCCAATATCTCTCAATGCCCCATCGGGGCACAAGCTCGGTAACACATGTATATCCAATATCTCTCAATGCCCCATCGGGGCACAAGGTCAGTAACACATGTGTACACAAAACCTCTCTTGCCCCAGCGGGGCAAAACAAGACTATACAGAAATCTTCGGAATGTTTTAAATCTAAATCTTAAGTTAATCTGCATCGTGATTCTGCTTATCCTCACTCACTCTAGCACCACACTCGCTATCATCATCTCATAAATCTTCCCCCAATCCTCTTCTCTGATACCAGGTCCGATCGATATTTGAAGACTTTCTATTTTAGAGAGATCCAGCTGACCGGAATTTTTTGCATTAGAGTAGTACAGCAGAAAAGTAGGGTAGGGTCGTGGAAGTAAGACTGGTTTTACGGGCTTTAATGCATCTAGTTGTAATACATAGCTTGTTTCCTTACCATTGATTTCAATAATGCCTCCGAAAGCAGAACCATCTTTCATTACCAGCGAGATCTGAATTGGAATAGGGTTTTCACCAACCGCAATTCCATTAAAGATGATGGATGTCTTTTGATCAATATCATTATTGCCTGACCCGATAAGATCACCGAAATAATGACGCATCGTATAATCAGCTATCGGAGTTGCTTTTGGATTCTCCTCATCTATATGCACAAGACCGTTCAGCTTCAGATGAAAATTGGATTTAATGCCCGGTGCAGGAGGTGGTTCAAGTCCCGAACCGCTAATCCATGGCCAGTTTAACCGGTCAAAATCCTTGCTTGCATCAAAAAGTACTAATGGTACAGTTGAGATTGATGAAAAGTCCAGGTTCCACGACTGCATGGCTGCTGCAACTTTTGAAATCGTAGTATCCGGAGATTGAGGAAAAGGAATGGAGTCCTTCAATACGATTTTACGTTTTGAATGAAATGTAATACTGTCATTCTTTTCAAATTGATGATTCAAAATTAGATAAGTACCAGGCTTTAATTCTACCTCACCATTTCGTGTTTCCCTGTATAATATCGAATCCCGCCAGTCCAGGCTCTCGATAGAAAATTGATCACCAATTCCGGGAAGATGTAATTTCATCTTATGTCTTTCATATTTTAATACAGCCCTGATTTTATTGAGGCTGTTTTGTCCAAATAAATTGTCGACCACAACCGCATCAGGCATTAATTCCAATTTCCAGATTCCATCTCCCAGTTTATCTAAAAAATAGGCACCTGTTCCGCCATAATGTACAAGTGATGAGTTGCCCCATCCGGCTATGAGCTCAAGATTTTCAGGAGCAGGCGGTTTTGAATTGGTATTATTCGTATAAATAAATTTTTCATCCGACACCATCTCCGCAAGCTTTTCTTCATAACTCACTTTGAAAGGACCAAAGGATGTATTGTTCGGATAATTACCATATTCACTATAGAGTGGAATCGTTCTAAATACTTCGCCACAGATCATCAGGCTCAATGCTTTTTGAGGAGCATAGAACAAATTGATATAGTGTGTATTGTATTCAGTATTGTAGGGCGCTGTGTACGTTGGATCCCATGCGAAATGCGTGGCTAACTGCATACCGGCAGTGCGAAAGCTTCTGGCCATCGCAGGGTACATGTACGACGAAGCCATATCAGCTGCATCAAACTCATACACAAAACGTGCAGCATGATTCTTTTTCAATACATCATCAAATGGAATTTCATATTTATCAACATTGGGCAGCATGTTGCCACCCAATTCTTTTTGAAAACCTAATCCCGTAGGATACCATTGAAATGTACCTCCATCAATCCCTGCATCGAAGTAGGCCTGTTCAAGATGCACACGATGGCTGACATTATAAAAAATAGGTTTTGTACAACCCGTAGATTGAATAGCAACCTTCATTTTTTTAACAAAAATGGTCACTTCTTCAGGCGAACCTTTATGATGAGGCTCATTGCATATCTCAAAGGCCAGAATTTGAGGATCTTTTTTATAAGGTATGCCAGTATACCGATTGATGTGATTGACAAATTGCTTCAGATAATTTTGTTGTGCCTTAATCGCATCAGGATTTGTCAAACAATTTTCCTTTCCATATTGAGAAGAAAATCCTGGCGTAGGTTCATCTTTCTCAGGCCATCCATTTCCCCAATACGCGATAGGTGTGATGATCGCCTTGATCCCCTTGTCCCTTAATTTCCATAGCAGGTAATCGAACAATTCAAGATGTTCGTTGTCAAGAAGATTTCCAAGCGTATCACTGATCTCGCAATCCCAGACATGAACCCTGTACAAATCAAATCCAAGACGTGCAAACTGATAAACATCCTGATCAATAGCTGCTTTCAAATTGACACCCATTCTTTTTGCCGCACGATATCCATATGCAAACGGCACGGTATAATTCTCGCCGAATCCGGTTATCTCGCTGCCATCGGCAGCCCATCTCATGATGCCATCAGGTCCAATTGATATCTGGTCTGTATTTTCCTGGGCATTGGCCATTGAGATCAGGAATATCCACGACAGAATGATGAATATGATTTTCATGGCATAAAAACATTTGTCATCGTTTCACTTCAGTTACGGCTCAATTAAAATGAAAAAACATTCTCTCTTGCACTGCGGTCCCTTCGACAAGCTCAGGAACCATTCATCGTTTCGCTTCGACTCCCGCGGTTGGTGAGCTGTAGTCCGAGGTTGCGCAAATGCAAGTCGAGCCACAGCGACCGATGAAGATTTCCACAATAATGTTTCGGTCTCTTTCGCCAAAGCTTCAGCGACGGCGCGCTTCGCTCAACATTTGAAAAAGAAAATTCTGTACAACATCCTGATTGATTGAGCGGAGCCGAAATCAACATGTACAAATCCCGGATGGTCGCTGAGCGGAGTCGAAGCGAACATCCTTCAAAGCGTACACTCCCCGGAAATGTACCAACTCATTATTCCTTCACCACTTTACCCACAAAATAGCGATCGCCGGTTTTTACACTTATCACATACATTGCTTGTGGTAATCCCTCAGGAAGGAGAAGATTAAAATCACCATTAGCCTGCTCAAAAGATGTCTTAAATAATTTGCCGGCCATATCTGTCAACGTGATGGACTCAATCTTGCTTTGATCAGGCAAGCTTCCATAGATCGAAGCATCATCACCTACCAGGTTTGGATATAGAGCAAGCTCCCTGAAGGTAAGATCACGAGTGCCTGTAAAAAATCCACCAGGTGGAACAATTCTTTTCGAAGTATACACCCTGTACTCTCCAGGCTTAAATGTGATCCTCTTTTCAGTGTCTGTCACATCAAGACTGTCGCCGGTAAAATATTCATACCAAATGCCCACATGCTGAAATTTCGGAATGACATCCGAATTGATAATCCTGAAATTACTAATCACAGTAGCATCCATGAAAGGATCATTCAGATGCACAAGCTTCACGAAGAAATTTGCATCATTAAATTCAAAATCATTTGTGGAAAACGTGGAGTAATTTTCTTTCAGATAAATCATTGATGCAACTACATCGTGAAGTTTTCTACGGTTCGTATTGAGAAGATAGTCCCATCGTATCGGTTTCGGATCCAGGCGGCAATTATTATTGATAGTGCCATTCGTACAATAGTTGATAGGAAAATCATACCCGAGTTCACCAAATTCCCAGACCATTTTCGGACCAGGTATGCTGTAAAAAATTGCACTTGCAGCAGCAATGCGTTCAAGGGCTGTAGTTAAATTCCTTGTATTGTAATCGGCATTGCTAACGCCTTCATTGAGTACCCGATACATTACCCGTTCTTCATCATGGCTTTCCATATATCCGACCAGGTGTGGTTTTGTCCATCCGTGGAAAGTATAATCAATACCTTCCAGATCGGAGCTAAGCCCTTTGGCCGCCTGGCTGAATTGATAATTACTATTTCCCCACAGCATCATAGCATTATTAGACAATTCAATTTCTTCATTATTGTCTGCAAAATGTTCGAGGATCACATAGGCGGTAGAATCGACATTCCATATAGCATGTGCATAATCTTTTAGAATCGCGATGCGACTTGCATCATAACGTGCCATGAGCCCGGCATCATTCCCCGAATTAAATTGTGTCAGGCCTTTTGAAAGATCAAAACGGAAGCCATCAAATTGGAAGTCTTTGAGCCAATACGTAAGTATTCGTTTTACCCATGTTTTTGTAAATGGACTTTCATGGTTAAAATCATAGCCCACATTAAATGGATGTTTTGGTATAGCGTTCAGATAAGGGCTTTCAGCACTGGGCCGTGAATTGGTTGCATCCCAATACATCTGTGCAAGTGGCCCCTGGCCAAATGTATGATTGAATACCACATCCAGTATAACTGCAATTCCACGCTGATGAGCAGCATCAATAAATCTTTTCAGTTGAACCCTTGTGCCATAGTATTTATCCAGGGCCATATGGAAAGATTGATTGTAACCCCAGCTATTATTGCCTTCAAATTCACTGACTGGCATGAGCTCAATCGCATTGACACCAAGCTTTTGAAAATAATCCAGTGTATCCAGAAGTGATTTATAATTGTGATTTGCCAGGAGATCCCGAACCAATAATTCATATATCACCAGCTTACCCTTTTCAGGTTTGTCGAAATTTTGCACTGTGAAATTGAAAGGAATGTACACCGAATCAAAAGCCGTCACTATGCCTGATGTCATTCCAGTTGGATAAGGTGGTAGTGTAGCCATCACATCTGGCCTGATGCCACCATCATTCGAAGGATCAAGAACAACTTCAGAATGCGGATCGGCCACCCTGGGCGCACCATTCATGAGATACTGGTATGTATTTTTTCCATCCGAGAAATAGGATCTCGGTAACTCTATCCAAAACGTGCTGCCATTCTCCGCTTCGTGCATTTGATATTCAGCATTGACCTTAAAGCCATTATTCGAACTAAGAAGGAATACATATTTTTTTAAAGGGGCATTGAGTTTAAAAAGATAGGTTGAATCGGTGTAATAATTTATACCGTATACTGTTCCGGGAGGAGGATCTATTCTAACAGGATTCCTCGCCAAAACAAAATATTCTTTTTCGACAACGACAGTTGTATCGGTTTGCGCTTCGAAACGGAGTGTGTGTAGACCTAACGATACAGGGTGATAATAAAAGACAGCGTGATCCACGGTTTGTGAATAGATCAATGTAGTATCATCAAAAATTTTCAGTGCAGCCGTTTCACTTATGACTATATCGATCTCGAGGCTGTCATCATCGTAGATCAATACATCTTTTTCTGACGGAGATCGTAAGTTCAGAAACAAACCTCCACCCGGAGCAGACACATCCGTAAATAAATCTGATCCATCTGTATCCCGTCCCACGAGACTGCCACTAAGATTCCTGAATACAAAAGCCATTTTCAGTACATGTTCCGCTGCAGGTATGCCATAAAAAGTTGTGATGTTGTAGCTGATCTTATAGATATCGCCGGATACTTTTGTCATGAGGACACGCGCATCTGCTGTACCCCAGTTGCCAATCACATGTTTCCAGTCATTCCCATTAATGCTTGCATCAGTGATGACCCCTGTATGTGCGTAAACATCGCCCTGGTAACCCGCGAGTGCTGCGTTGCCCTGAGAGGCATCGAAGTACACGGTGATATCATCCAGCTTTGTGGGAAAAGCAGGTACGGTCCAGACCGCGGGACCGGATGTTGGATTCGACTGAGCAGCGAGGAAGGGAACGAATAAAAAATGAATCGATGATATCAGGAAACAGATTTTGAACAACTTCATTTTGCACAAATTATAACGATGATTATTAAAGATAGGCCTTCCATTTCAGAAAAGCTCCGGCATGAACGGGGCACATAAAAAAGGTGATCTTCAATGAGAGAAGACCACCTTTCAAATAAATCTAGTTAGTTTTTATTATTTGGCTATCGCAAATTTCTTTCCGATGATGTATTTATCACCGGTGATTTGCAATGTGTAATGGCCGGTTGGTAATGAAGCCACATTCAGGTTCATCAGATCGCTTCCTTGCTGAACCTCAGAAAGGATTTGCTTGCCGGTCATGTCGTAAACTTTAAGATTCACTTTTCCCCTAATCTGGGTTGCACTCAGATCAATGGTAAGTTTTTCTACAGCAGGATTTGGATATACCTGGACGCTTGCCGGATTCAACAGTTCATGTGTAGCCGAGAGTGGATCACCGAAAGCATATTCGCCGGTGGATGAATTCAAAGTAACACCATATGTGCCTGCTGAAACAGGAATGTTTGGCCCATCTTGTACTCCAACGCCTGTTGGGAAATCAGTAGATCCCCAGTTTGTAGTCCACGCAGCTTCTGCTCTGAATTTAGCCTCGCCGGTTGTAAAATCACCTGAAGCCAGCTTCCAAAGATTCTCATCATTGGCATCTTTGGTCATAAAGACATCATTATCCCAGCTCGCATTTGGAGTAGCGGTTCCGACGATACCCACTGAACTAAACACTCTGATTTCGACGAAACCATAATTTCCATAAAGAGAGCTAAAGTAAATCCAATATTCACCGGCTGTAACAGGGATATTTGCGCCATCCCTGACTGCGATACCGGTTGGGAAATCCCCTGAACCCCAGTTCACAGCCCAATCATGGTTAGCTCTGAATTTTAATTCCCCATCTGTAAGTACAACCCTGAGCTGCCAGTCTGTAGAATCACCATTCGGATTCAGCTCCATATCTGTATCAGCATCCCATCCTCCAGGTGTTGCACTTCCAATGATGCCTATCACAGCATAGTATTCAACAGGGAGGAATGAGTAGGCAAGTGTGTTCGTATTGAAATTAATTATATATCGACCACCTGTAATCGGTATTTCTGGCCCTCCAAGCGTAGCTGTTCCCGTTGGGAAATCAGTTCCACCCCATGTTGCAACTCCATTGTCGCCTAAAAATTGGAGACCACCATCGCCAAGTACGGCAGTCAATGTCCATCCGCCCGGAGTAGCGGTAGATGTAAGTGGTGTAGGCGTGCTTCCACCCGGCGTGGCAGAACCAATGATTCCGACAGTAGAAAAGCTGGTTAGTGAAAAGCTGTAGGCGCCGGTACTTTTATTGAATGCAATGTTGTAATTGCCTCCAGGATTCACCGGAATATTTGGTCCATTTTGAACACCTATTCCACTGGGGAAATCAGCTGCTCCCCAATTGACATCCCACATATCGTTTTGACGGAATTTGGCTTCACCTGCTACCAGACTCAATGAAAGAGTATATTGATTAGGATCGGCAGAATCAGGATACATATTGATATCCTCATTCCAGCCTAGTGGCGTTGCAGAACCTATTATGCCTATATCGGACACTACAGAAAAATAATAAGCACCTGTAGCAGAATTAAACGTAACGCGTGTCATTCCAGCTCTCACAGGAATATTCGGACCATTTTGTGTTCCGACACCGATAGGAAAATCTGTGGATCCCCAGTTGATATCCCAATTGTCGTTCGCTCTGAACTTGGCCTCACCATCCGTAAGTAATAGGCTTAATGACCAAAGATCCGGGTTAACGGCATCCTGAACCATACTTGTA
>JBDSPM010000475.1:0-7177 GCA_039930325.1 Saprospiraceae bacterium | reverse complement strand
GGACATGAATGAAGCGGATGTTTGGTTTAGCCGCATCAAAGGAAAGCACCGTGTTGTATTTGATGCCACCCGTCCGCATGAAATCATGCCGTTTGTATGGCCAAGGATTTTCCTTGTTACGAATGCTGCTACCGGCACACCTGAGCATTCAAATAGCGTGGTAGTCGTGCTCCGCCATGATGCGATTCCCTATGCTTTCCAGGACGCGATGTGGGAGAAGTACCATTTTGCAGAGGTGTTTGAAGCCGGTGAAGTAGGCGGTGCATTCCAGGCAGCAGACGCTAAGACAGCTACAAAGACGCGCAATCCGTTCTGGAACACAAAACACGGTGATTTTATGGCACCAGGTATCGGCGCTGTTGATATCGGCATAAAAGATCTAATGGCAAGCGGTGTGATGTTTTGTGTGTGCAATGCAGCGATAACAGTGTATGCTAACGCAATCGCAGGGATGCACAATATGAAAGGTGACGATGTCATGGCCGACTGGAAGGCACATATCATTCCGGGTGTACAAATCGTACCTTCCGGGGTGTGGGCCCTGGGACGCGCACAGGAACATAAATGTGCATACATTTTTGCCGGATAGGATTTCGAAATACTCACCTCTTTATATGCTCATGAGATGGCAGGAAGTAATTTCTACTTCCTGCACTTTATTTCTGTTCACTTTTTGATAAATATTTTATTATGAAAACGTATGTAATTCCATTTCTCTTCCTGCTTCTCACTCTAAATGCCTTCAGTCAGAAAGCACCCTATAGAGTTGTATTTGATGTGACGAGCAGCGACACCGTAGTCCATCGTATGGTAATCCGTTGGGTCAATGAAATCCTAAAAGCGGATCCGAATGCACAGGTCGAGGTAGTGTATTATGCAAAATCGCTTGACATGATTACCCAGGGCAAATCAACCGTGCCCGACAATGTGACCAGCCTGGCTGCTTACCCCAATGTAGACTTCAATGTATGCGAAGTTGCAATGAAAAATAATAAGGTTGACAAGAGCCAGTTGGTAGCAGGAGTGGGAACGGTCCCGGATGGCATATATGAGATCATTTCAAAACAATATGAAGGCTGGGGATATATTAAGGCTGCAAGGTAGCAGAGTGCATAGGGTAGAGAGCAAGGAGTTTTGAGACAAGCAGAATCTTTCACATCCTGCTTGTGGCTAAAGCCAAAAGCAACTTTTCATTTTTTCCACGCGCTAAAGCACGGGGCAATTAAAAACTTTACTTTTTTGATACTTTTAGGTTTTCAACAATTGCTCATTTTTAATGCTCAATGTTGAGGATAAGGTCTGAAATCTCCTAAATTGAAAAATAATTTAGTGCCCATTTGCGGTTCATAACCCTTGTCATTGCTTCACAAATCCATATCGAATAAGCTTCGCGCTTTCATCCTGTAAGAGGCCAACACCAAGACCATACACTTTGTATTCAATATCGCCCGGTTCAAGTGGTGAGGTTTCCATAATGCGGAGGCAATTCTCAAATTTTCCGGCGGGAACCGTATATGATTCACCGATGCTAATGATTTCTTTTCTATCCATAGCCACTTTAGGAGCAATCTCCTGGAAGAACCGGGCGCCAATCAATGCAAGACCCGGCATATCCACTCCACATTTGTTTTCACCTCCTGCAATCCATGCACCTTCGTGGTTGATGATCTTTCCATTTTTGTATATATCTACTTCCTCACCGAAATAATAAATGCTGCTGGTCTCTTGGCAAAAAGCAAAAAAGTTTCTTGAGATTTCTATTCTTTCTCCGTTCACAGATTCAACTTCTATCACGACGCGCGTTTCAACATGGTCAATCATTTTAGTATCATTTGAAACCGTGATCACCAGATCTGTTGTTTCCTCATCCTCCGTTCCATGATATACCATTTGATAACCGGGCTCCAATATAAAGTATGCATTTCTTCCCGTAGTTGAGAATGTGCACTGATCCCTCTGTAACATTTCTGTGAATGGCTTCCGATTATCATCATCCGGTTGCTGTGCTGTTAAAGTGCCTGCAAAAGAGAGAAGGAGCATTGAACCTGCTAAAAATTTTGAATGAATTTCCATAGAAGGTATTTTTTAATTGAAGGAATTGGATGATGCAAATGTGATTCAATTTGTTGGGAAAACACGAATAATAGTTTAAAATTCAAAGGCTTCACCATCATCAAACTATTATAATTTGTAACATTTAACCACCTAAATGCATTATATTTATACAACAGCATGCATCAAAAAAGCTTGGAGTAAGCACTATAAACTCTGACATCCTTACTATGAAAGCTACTTTACTCTTCATTCTCTCCCTGATCTCCTTTTCCTCATTTTGCCAGGTCCTGAATGGCAGCTTTGAAAATGCTGCAGGCCCTGATTTGTCATATTGGCAATGGACATGTAATGCTGAATCCTACAATAAAGCACCTACAGGTGGTGGAAACTGGAGCATAAAAGTTTTCGGTGGCAATGTGAAAGGCTGCTGGCCCGGATATGCATATCAGAAAATTCATTCAGTCAACAGTTCACAAACGTTTGTGCTTTCCGGTTGGGGATATGGAGAGGGATCTCCTCCTGTGGGAATCTATTTTGGCACGGTCAACAATGGTATTGTTACACGCCAGGAAGGAGATACGACTACTTCCACCTCATGGAAGCCACTGACCGTACAATCAAGTTTTAATCTTTCAGCCGGTGATACAGCAGTAGTTATTTTATATGGCGGAATTGCTGCAGGCCCAGTACAGGGATATGGATACTTTGATTTGATCAGTCTTGATGAGATTACGGGTGTACAAGTATTAGCTGAAACTAAATCAATAACGATATTTCCAAATCCATTTTCAGAAAAAACATCCATCTTTTTAAGCAAGGATCTTAAAAATGGAAAACTTATGATTTATAATGGTGTTGGGCAGCCGGTAAAACAACTATTGAATATTTCCGGTAAAAGCATTTCACTCGATCGGGAAAATCTTCCGGAGGGATTGTATTTCTTACTATTGAGAGATAATAATAAAATTATTGCAATGGAGAAAATGGTTGTTGCGGCGAAATGAATCCATTTTTGAGAAATTCTAATTGCCCTGGGATTTATCCCGTGAGTTAATGCAGGAAAGCTTTTGGCTATAGGCACCTAATATCCACTTGATGACTAGAGCCACATTTCAGTGATAATGCTATCCACGCGCTAAAGCACGTGGCAATTCAAAATTCAACTTAATATGTTAAAAGTAATTTTCAGCAAACAATCATTCGCCCCGGCGTTTTCATGGTTCAGGGTGTGCATGGCGAAACGCAGGGGTCTGGGGGCAACTAGTCAAAACACCTTCATACTTTCAATAGCTAAAGCACGTGGCAATTCAAAATTCAACTTAATAAGTTAAAAGTAATTTTCAGCAAACAATCATTCGCCCCGGCGTTTTCATGGTTCAGGGTGTGCATGGCGAAACGCAGGGGTCTGGGGGCAACCAGTACAAACACCCTCATTCTTTTCAACTACTAAAGCACGCCGCAAGTAAGAATTTTGCATTTGCTATTCCCGAATTTCTTCCCCATAACTACAACATTTTCAGCCTAAAACCAGTTAAAAAGGATTAACAAACATATACGAGTACCATTGAAAAGATATGCACGCACGGCTATAAAAGTATTTCTATGGCTGATCGTCATTATCATAGCCCTGATTATCCTGGTATTACTCGCTCTTCAGACCTCTCCCATCCAGAATCTTGCTAAGAATAAGGCTGTCCATTTCCTGCAGGATAAGCTCAAAACGCCCGTAGCGATAGGCAGGCTCAGCGTCGATTTCCCCAAGACGGTTGTTTTGGAAGGTGTTTATTTTGGAGATCGGTTGGGAGATACCCTGCTGGCAGGTGATACCATGAAGGTGGATATCAACATGTGGAAGCTACTCGACCGGCAGGTAGTCATCCAGGAAATTGATCTGAGGGGCATCACATCCCATGTGACAAGAACCCTATCCGATAGTACCTACAGTTTCGATTATATTTTAAAAGCATTTACATCACCAAAGGGTACGGCTCAGGACACTACGGCTCCAATGCGGTTTTCTCTGGATAAAATAAACCTGGATCGCATCCATATTAAATATGCAGATGAAGTTACTGGCAATGATGTGTCAATGCTGCTCAGACACTTCGATACGAGAATCACAAACTTTGACCTTCAGCATCAAAAATATTCGATTCCTAAGATCACATTAGATGGTCTCGATGTAGTGATGCGTCAGACAAAAGCCCTGAGTAAAAAAGCGGTTACCACCGATACATTTAATATACCACCACCTTTCACCTATCCGGATGTAAAATTCCAGGAATTTGATGTTTCGAATGTCAATATCGATTTTAAAAATACAGTCACCGCTATTGATTCAAAGCTTGGACTTGGGCATTTGCTGATAGAAATGAATGATCTCAATCTGCCAAATCAACAAATAGATATCAGGTTAGTCCATCTTGATAATACTACAGGACAATTTGCTTTAGGTAAAACAGCACAAAAAGCTGTGATAGCCACCTCGACCGAAGTAGTCACCACTCTCCAAAAAGGCTGGAATATTAATCTTGATAAACTTGAGATGGATAGCATTAACTTGAAATATAATAGTCTGGCAGCAAAAAAACAAACCCGGGGTATCGATTACAATAACCTGGATCTGAAAGACCTGGTCGTCGATGCCAGCCATATTGTGTATGCTCCGGATACGATATATGGAAAAGTAAATCAACTCAATGTAAAAGAAGGAAGTGGTCTTGAGGTAAAAGAATTCAACGGTGATATCTATTATGGAAAAAATACCATCACCCTTGATCATTTTGTGATCGAAACTCCTCGCTCACATTTAAGTGATCAGATCACCCTGAGCTATCCGTCACTGGATACGCTTTCTAAGGATGCCGGTGCATTGGGACTTCATGGGCATTTTGATGAAAACAGATTAGCAGTCAGTGATCTGCTGCTTTTTGCACCTAAATTAGCCTATATAGACCCTTTCAGGAAAAATCAGAATTCTATAATGTACATCAGTGGAAATATCGATGGACAAATTAAAGATCTTGCTATTTCAGATCTGAACATTAGCGGCATTGGTAGTATACAGCTTCATGCATCGGGAAGAATTGCAGGTTTGCCCGATGTTTCCAAAGCTTACTTTGACCTTCATATTGATCAATTTGCCTCCAATGCAAATGACCTCAATGATTTAATTCCGACAGGCACCATACCATCCAATATCAGGATACCTGATTATATTCGAGCAAACGGAAATTTTAAAGGCACGTTTAAAAATTTTTCAACTAATCTTCATACCACTTCAGAATATGGTCTTGCTGATATCAACGCTACATTAAAAAATATGAGCATCAAAGGAAAGGAATCCTACGATGCTACTATTAAAACTTCCCAGTTCAACATAGGGCGCATGATGCGCAGGGAAGACAAGCTGGGTATGATCACTATGGCAGGTTCAATAAAGGGCCATGGAATGAATCCTAAAACATTGAATGCAATACTACAGGGCAATATCGCTTCTCTCACTTATAATGGATATACCTATCAAAACCTTACACTAAGCGGAAATGCTGCAAATGGTACTATGGAAGGCCAGGCAAAAATGCTGGATCCAAATATCACCTTTGACCTGGATGCAAAGGCAGATATGAATGGCACCTATCCGAAATTGAATTTTACCTTAAATGCCGATACCATCAATTTGCAAAAATTGCATTTTTATCAAAAGGAGCTGCGCCTGCATGGAAAAATCGTTGCGAATCTTACCACCGCTGATCCTGATTTCTTAAATGGAAGCATAGAAATCACAAATGCCATCATCGCGAATGAAACCAAAAAATATAAACTGGATACCATCAGTATCGTGTCCGTTGCTACTGAAGGAGAAGATTCATTAAATCTTACTTCTGAATTTCTAAACGTTCAATTGAATGGCCAGTATAACCTTACCGATATTTATCCCGCGCTTACAGGCACGATTGATAAATATATTGAAACGAATCCCGGTAAGGATACAGTGGTCACCTTTAAGCCGCAGCGAATCGCTTTTTCCGCCAGGGTGATTCGTTCACCTTTGATCGAACAAATACTTCCTGATCTCACCGAAATGGAAGATGCTAATCTCGCCGGAAACTTTAACAGTGAGACAGGTGAGATCAAAATAGCTGGTAGTGTACCAAGGATGCGGTACAAAGACTACACAGTCGACAACCTAAAGTTGGATATTGAAACCAAAATAGATGCATTGAATTATGCCATCACCTTCGATCAACTAGGCAGTCAGAAATACCAGGTCAGGAATACATCGCTTTCAGGAAAAGCACAAAACAATATCCTCGATGTAAGCCTGCAGGTTCGGGATGCTGATGACAAGGAGCAATATCGAATCGCGGGAGAGCTCAGGGCTATTAGCCGTCTTTTCGAATTTAAAATGTTGCCGGATGGATTGATGCTTAATTATAAATCCTGGAATGTAGCACCGGATAATGCAATCCAGCATGGTAATGAGGGCTGGATGGTTCGTAATTTTAAAGTTTCCAATGGTGGTCAGTCCATGGTGATCAATAGTTCACCACAGCAATTGAATGCGCCCATGGAGTTAGAATTTAATGATTTCAGAATTGAAACCTTCACAAGGCTGATTTCTAAAGACTCGTTACTGGCGGGAGGAATCATCAATGGCCATGCAAACGTCCGTAACCTGAATACAAATATGGTCTTCACATCTGATCTTACCATCGGGGATTTTGTTTTTCATGGTGATACGGTTGGTGATGTCGCTTTAAAAGTGAATAATGAAACACCCAATACCTATTCGGCAAATGTAACCATCACTGGATATGGCAATGAGGTGAAGATGTTGGGTTCCTATTATGATGATGGAACTAAGAGCCTGTACGATCTCGATGTTGATATTGTAAAGATGAATATGAAAAGTGTCCAGGCTTTTACGGGAGGTGAGCTCAAAAATTCATCCGGCAGTGTGGATGGAAAACTTCACATTAAAGGTACACTGGATGCTCCTGATGTGCGAGGCGATTTACATTTTCAGGAAGCCGGATTTACTGTATCCCGTTTCAATGCCCACTACAAAGTATCTGATGAAACACTGAGCTTTACGCCGGAAGGATTGAGATTCAACCAA
>JBDSPM010000474.1:0-2911 GCA_039930325.1 Saprospiraceae bacterium | reverse complement strand
ATCGCTTTATTCAATCCCAACATTTGATTCAGGTTCCATGGACAAACAAGGAGCTCAATGTAAAATTGAAAACCTGGCGTGATAAGATGGAACCGGGTGATGAAGAGACATGGACGATGACAGTGACTGGTTCAAAACATGAACCCGTGACAGCAGAAATGTTATTGAGCATGTATGATGCATCGCTGGATGCTTTCGTACCTCATCAATGGCAGATGAACCTGTATCCATCCATCAATTCAAAAGTGCTCATACAGGCATCTATGCCGAAACCCGCTCAATACTGGGGACTGACTGATCACTGGAATCAAATTTATTCAGACGTTCCATGGAGACAATACCGGGATTTGAACTCGTATGGCTATTATCCGCAGGGAGGATATGGTGGATATTATCCCAGGAGCTACAGAGGTGAAAGAGATGCCAAGTCTGACGGAGTGATGTCTATGCAGCCTGCATCGGAATCAGCCGGCATTCCAACTAAAAATGGATCTGCTGATCATGCAGAAGCAAATCAAAATAAAGAAACACCCAAAGAGGAAATACACGAGACTCAAACGCCGCCCCCTCTTCGGTCTGCTTTAGATGAAACTGTTTTCTTCTATCCACAAATCACCACAGATGCAAATGGAAATCTAAGTTTCTCCTTCAAAATGAAGGAAGGACTCACGCGTTGGAAATTCAAGGCACTCGCGCATACAAAAGATCTTGCATTCGGTCTTACACAAGTAGAAGCGGTCACCCAGAAACAATTGATGGTATTTCCAAATCCACCGCGGTTCTTTCGCGAAAATGATACGATATCATTTCAAATGAAGGCAACTAACCTGACCAGTCAAATGCTGACAGGATCTGCGCAATTAAAAATTGTAGATGCGTTTACAGATGAAGATGTGTCCGGTCAGTGGAAAATTGGAAACAGTAACCAGACTTTAAAAATAGGTGCCGGTCTTTCAACTCCCCTTTCGTGGACGCTGCAGGTGCCAAAAACATGGATACGACCTGTGAAATATCAGGTCTCCGCTACAGCCGGAACTTTTACAGATGGCGAAGAAGCTATGTTGCCTGTGGTCACGAACCGTATACTTGTCACTGAGACATTACCGCTGCCTATAAAAGCAAAAGAGACCAGGACATTTGTCTTTAAATCAATGCAGTCTAACTCTTCTTCATCATTATCGAATCATCAATATGTGGTCGAGATGACCACTTCACCGGCGTGGTATGCAGTACAGGCTCTTCCATACCTGATGGAATACCCGCATGAATGTGCCGAACAATTATTCAGCAGGCTATATGCAAATTCACTGGGTGCCCAAATAATAAATAAATATCCTGCTATCAAACGCGTCTATGATGGCTGGAGAAATACAAATTCCGATGCATTGCTCAGCAATCTTGAAAAAAACAAGGAGCTAAAATCAGCGATGCTTGAAGAAACCCCCTGGGTACGGGATGCCATGGGTGAGACAACGCAGAAGAAAGATATCGCTTTGCTGTTTGAAACGAATAAGCTCAGGAATGAATCACAACAAGCATTGTTGAAGCTGAGGCAAATGCAAATGTCCAATGGCGCTTTTCCATGGTTTCCTGAAGGACAGGATAACTGGTATATCACGCAATATATCATCGAAGGATTCGGACACCTCAAGAAAATGGGTGTATCCATACCGGGTGGAGATGCTACAGATATCATACAGAAAGCCGTGCCTTATCTCGACTCCAAAATGATAGAATGGTATGATGAACTTAAGCGACTGGCACAGGAAGGAAGGATTAAAATGGAGGATCATCAGATCGGATCCATGCAGGTACATTACCTGTATACAAGATCATTTTTTCCAGAAATCAATCATGTAGCCAAGCTCGATGAAATCATGAATTATCTGCAAGGTCAGTCTGAAAAATATTGGCTTCAACATGGTATTTATGACCAGGGATTGATGGCTTTAGGATTTTACAGAAGAGAGGCAAATAATAATTTATCCAAACAAATTCTTGCTTCGCTTCGTGAGCGAACCATAATGGATGATGAGTTAGGCAGATATTGGAAGATAACACCCGGATATTTCTGGTATGAGGCGCCGGTTGAATTACAGTCTTTGATGATAGAGCTTTTCCAGGACCTGAAAGTTCCTCAGGCAGAAGTGGATGAGCTAAGAGTCTGGCTATTGAAACAAAAACAAACGACGCGATGGAAGTCAACGAAAGCTACCGCAGCTGCTATTTATGCATTGTTGATCCATCCGGATGCCTGGCTGGAATCCACGGGCATAGTAGAAGTTAAACTTGGAAATGACAAAGTGATAGGGCAATCCACTGCTGTTGAAGCTGGAACAGGGTATGTGAAAAAATCCTGGAATGCGGATAAGATGAAAGATGACTTTTCAACGATCACTGTCACAAATCCAAATAACCATATTGCATGGGGTGCAGCGTACTGGCAATATTGGGAGGATCTTGATAAAGTGAAAAATCAGGTGGACCATAACCCACTCAAAGTTTCAAGACAATTATTGATTTCAAAAGATGGGGATAGAGGTTCAGTAACTACGCTTGCCCCGGGCAAAGCGCTGAAAGTCGGAGATAAATTAATAGTGCGCTTAATTTTAGAAACTGACCGTCCAATGGAGTTTGTGCATCTCAAGGATTTGCGGGCTTCAGGATTTGAGCCAATGGATGTCATCAGTGGGTATCACTGGTCAGGCGGAATGGGGTATTATCAAAGCACTAAAGATTTAGCCACACACTTCTTTATCGACTACCTCCCGCGTGGAAAATTTGTGGTTGAATATCCGGTCACGGTTGCTCAGGCTGGTTCGTATAGTGAAGGGCTGGCCACACTTCAATGCATGTATGCTCCTGAATTTGCAAGTCACAGCGAGGGGAGCAGGGTGAAGGCAACGCAGAA
>JBDSPM010000473.1:0-4909 GCA_039930325.1 Saprospiraceae bacterium | reverse complement strand
GCTTGTTGCATTTGTTACAGATCTCAAAAAAGCTATTGCAGATCGTGACCAGAAATGGATCACACAGGCGCTTGCAGACGATGCGGAAAGTGGATTTGACAGCGAAAACAGCAAAACAGCCTTCATTTATACCTGGAGCATCGATAATGATTCTTCTGATTTCTGGCTGATGGTCAGCAGGGTGATCAATATGGGTGGCATTTTTCTGCATGATACCGCTGATCATACCGGAAGATTCCAATTTGTGTTTCCTTATGCATATGCAATTGATCTGAACAGTGATGATGAATATTATAATATAGGCCTTATCACCGGCAATCATGTTAACTTAAGAGCAACACCGGATCTCAAATCAAAGGTCGTCGCGCTATTGAATTATGATATGGTCAGGTTCATGACCAATGAGCCTGAAGGTTTACAGATCACCTCCGGTACCAATGGTTTGGGCGAACCGGAATGGTATAAAGTTGAAACCTATGGCAAGGATAAGCGTGGCTGGATCAGTTGGAAATTTGTGTACACTATGATGGGTCCTCGACTATTTCTGTATAAAGAAGGTGATTAGCAGTGGAAAATCTCTGCGCTACTGACCGGGGATTGAGACTTAAAATCTAAGGAAAATCTAAGGTGATTTACTGCTATTCCGGGACTTCTGGTACTACATTTGCTATCCCTGAATAGAAAGAGATTCAACCAAAATTATTAATTTTATTTATATTATGTAATTAATTGAATCTTAGATATTTAACAGCATTTTTAGTTAAAAACTCTCTCTTATGAACATTAAGTTTTATCTCCTCTTGACAGCTTTCGCTATACTGAGCCTTTCGAAAACTACCGGGCAGGGTTGTGTTGCTGTACGCCAAATGGGCGGCCTGAACCTGAGCTCAGCAGATTCTTACAACCTGCTGAAAGGCAATTTTCAGGTTGGAGCCAATTTCAGATATTTCCATTCGTGGAGACATTTTGTTGGCACTGAAGAACAACCTCAGCGCCAAATAACCGGTGGAGGTCACGATGCAAATGGAAATGACCGTGGTAACGCAGTGAATATTTATTCACATGCATTGGACGTAAATTTTTCTTATGGCATCAGCAATCGTTTGCAATTGAATGCAACCATTCCGTATGTGAAAAATGAACGATCACAGGTATTACGTCAGACTACACCTGTTGATACATTTCGTTATAGTGTATTTGCATCAGGCATTGGTGATATGCGTGTGGGTTTGAACTATTGGATATTTGAGCCTGAGACGGCTACAGGCGGAAACCTGATGGTAGGACTCGGTCTTAAGTTGCCTACAGGAAAATTTGATGCAACTGACAACCAGGTACCACAATCAGATGGAACAAAAAAAGATTTTGTTGTCATGGATCAGGCGATACAGCCCGGTGATGGTGGTTTAGGAATATCTGTTGAATTGCAGGCCTTCAGACAGCTATTCACTAACTTCTATGGATTTGCTAATGGATATTACATGTTCAATCCAAGAGAATCTAATGGTGCTTACAAATCTGCCCCTACAGTGGTAAAAAATCCAATTGACAATTCAGTTCTTGGAACACTGACAGGATATAATATCTATGCAAGTCCGGATCAATATTTTGTACGCGCCGGTTTGATGACGAATGTATTCAGGAGACTTACCGTTTCTCTTGCCGGAAGATGGGAAGGAATTCCTGCAAACGATGCATTTGGAGGCCAGGTGGCATATCGTCGTCCGGGGTATGTTGTATCGATTGAGCCTGGATTAGCATTGCGTGTTGGCCCTCATAGTTTCAGTCTTTTTGTTCCACAGAATATCGTTCGTAACAGGATTCAGAGCGCAGCTGACATAGCTTCGGAGGATCTTCAAAATTCTGTAATTACGGATCCGGCTCAGAAAGTACATGTACAGGGAGATGCAGCATTTGCTGATTATTCCATCAGTTTTGGATATGCTTATAGGTTTGGTGCTCATAAGATGCATTTGGCATTTTCGGATGTAGAAGAGAAAAAATAAAATAATAGTAAAAGAGATTTCAAAAAGCCTGGCATACTCTGCCGGGCTTTTTTTATTTACCCGCTACCCCCTAAACAAGAGGCCTAGATACAAAGTCCCCTTGTTTAGGGGATAGGGGGCAAGAGTGATTTTTTTTCATTTATATTGAACCCGCAATCAAGCATACTCCCTAATCAATGCAACAAGGAAATACCAAATCAACCCGCTTTCTTACTCCGATTGTCATCGTAGCAGCCTTAGGATATTTTGTTGACATTTACGATATTCTTCTTTTTGGGATCGTACGAAAAGCTAGCCTTACAGATCTTGGCATCATCGGTGATGCGAATAGGGACCAGGGAGCATTTCTGATCAGCATGCAGATGTATGGCATGCTGCTCGGTGGAATATTTTGGGGAATTCTCGGGGATAAAAAGGGGAGGCTTTCGGTTCTTTTCGGTTCCATCGTATTGTACTCTCTGGCGAATATTGCAAATGGAATGGTCCAGTCGGTTGAAGCGTATGCTATTTGCCGCTTGTTTGCCGGAATAGGCCTGGCTGGAGAGCTTGGTGCGGGGATCACCTTAGTCACTGAAACTATCCACAAAGACAGGCGCGGATATGGTACTATGATTGTTGCATCTGTAGGGTTGATGGGTGCTGTCGTAGCTAACCTTGTGTATCAGAGTTTAGGAGATTGGCGCTTATGTTATTATGCAGGTGGCGTGCTTGGGCTTTTATTATTAATCCTTCGGCTGAGTGTACGGGAATCCTATATGTACAAGCAATTGGAAGAGACGAAAACTAAAAGAGGGAAATTTATCTCATTGTTAACAGACCGAAACAAGTTTTTTAAATACCTGAGATGCATATTGATTGGCATCCCACTTTGGTTTCATATTGGTGTGCTGATTACATTTGCACCCGAGTTTGCAAAATATCTTGGTGTGGAGGACGCTGCTACGATCACTGCGGGTAAAGCAATAGCCTGGTGTTATTTTGGACAGGTATTCGGAGATATTACCACTGGGTTGCTCAGTCAGTATTTGAAGAGCAGGAAAAAAGTAATGGCAATTTTTGTAAGTCTGAACCTGGTGATGATCTTCGTGTATCTCAATTCTTTTGGCATCTCACAGAGCACGTTCTATCTGCTTTGCATGGCCATGGGATTTTCGGTGGGGTACTGGGTTATTTTCGTGACCATTGCTGCGGAGCAATTCGGAACTAATATCCGTTCGACGGTGACAACGACCGTTCCGAATTTTGTGCGGGGATCTTTACCATTAATTCTTTTGTCATTTCAGTTTTTAAGAGACAAAACTTTCTCGGGAAATATTCTTTATGCCGCGATGGTGATGGGAGTAATCCTTATATCCATTTCTCTTCTCTCGTTGTGGAAGATGAAGGAGACGTTCAGTGCGGATCTGGATTATACGGAAACAATTTAAAATCGTGAGACGTGAGGCGTCAATCGTGAGGCATCAGAAGTAATCGTCAATCGTGAGTTGTGTTTTTCTCCGTGTACTCTGTGCTCTCCGTGTGAAAAAATGAGGTGTAAATCATCAGTCGTAAATCGTCAAATGTGAGCTTTGTTTCTTAGGAATCACTTTTTCATTGGAAGTTTTGGATCACATTTTATGCTGACTACCAGTTCTTTGTCACAAACGACGTAGTTATGCCGTAAACATACCTTGCCTTTAACCCTTTAAATGAAAGTATCTTTAAGGGAAAATTCAAACTACCTAAAATGAATAATATAGGATCAAAGATTTCTGAAATCAGGAAACGTAAAGGCTTGACGCAAGAGGTATTATCAAAACTGGCAGAAATTAATTTAAGGACTTTACAAAGAATAGAAAAAAATGAAACAGAGCCAAGAGGGTATACCATGACAAGATTATGCAATATTTTGGAAATAAATATTGAAGATATCATGGACTATGGCAAGGAGGAAGATTTAAAATATCTCCAATTTTTTCACTTATCCGTTTTAGCTTTTATTTTAATACCATTTGGAAATATCTTATTACCATTGGGTATGTGGCTTTCAAAAAGAGATAAAATTGTAAATCTTATGGACCAAGGGATAAATTTGATAAACTTTCAAATTTTGTGGACTCTGATTTTTTACTCACTTCTTCTTTTATTTGGATTTTTGAAAATTAATAGTATTGGAGGCGCGGATAAAATTCTCTACATCCTGGGTTTACTTTGCTTGATAAATTTTATTTATCCAATTTTAATATTCGTTAACATAGGTATTGGAAAAATCAAAACTTTTTACCCCAATATGATCCAGGTCATTAAAAAATAGGATCTCAATCCCATTGTTTACTTATCCTTCAGAAAAATTTTTAAATTAATTTTTTCGAATCAGAAAAAAAATCCCCTTCAGGCGATTCAGAGGTCCACTATATCAAAATCCACATGATAATGATCATCATGGACTGCATTCACAAGATTACTTACGCTGGGAATAAAATTAAGATGTCTTTCTGCTAGCATTTTTCCTGAAGGTGTAGCGAATAATTCATCGTGAAGATTTGTATTGAAAATAATTTTCCTTATGCGGAGTCCATTTTTTTGAGCGGCATCATCTAAGGCCAGTAAATGCCTGCCAATGGTTTCGAAATCAATGATAGTTCTATGTCCTAATGCAAATTGGCCCTCCTCATTAAACTTGAGCAGATAATGAAACATTCCAATTCTATTGAGCCAACTCGATGATTCAGAGCCATGCATTACGGGTACCATCAAATCCACACTGGTTCCATTTTGATGTGTCCAGTGTATGAGCATGCGTCCACCGTGTTTTCCGGTGCATTCCATTAGCCTGAAATTTTTTCCCGGACATGAGGTTTCGCCTGTTTTGTAAGCGTTTAATAAAGTGGCATACACTTTAGAATTGACATAAGCATTGTTCA
>JBDSPM010000472.1:0-4389 GCA_039930325.1 Saprospiraceae bacterium | reverse complement strand
ACAGGATAGATGAAGCAATAGTGATGAATATATGTGAGTCAAGGCAGGCAGCTTCAGCTGAAAGTCCGGTGAGCAGGATTCTTTATCCCGGCGAAAAAGTCAGGATTACAGACCAGATTTCCGGCTGGAAAAAAGTCAGCTTACTCAATCTTGATGAGGGCTGGATGAATGTAGATTGCCTTACGTCTATTGACCCTGAAATGTAAAATAAGGTCAGGAATTCATTTGCTGACACTTAAAATGATAGATCGGGCCAGGTCAAGAGAAATTTGCAATTGTTCCTTTTCTGTTAGATAGCTTGTGTCAATGACTGTAGCATCTTCAGCTTTTTTCAGGGGTGAGTCTTCACGTGTGGAATCTATATGATCACGTCTCAGGAGGTTTTCTCTTACTTCATCCATACTTGCATGTATGCCTTTATTATTAAGTTCAAGCCATCGCCGTTCGACACGCACTTCAATATCCGCCGTTAGAAAAAGTTTTAATTCTGCATCAGGAAATACTACGGTCCCGATATCCCTGCCATCCATGACCAATCCCTTATCCTTGCCCATTTTTCTTTGCTGTGCAACCATTTCTTTTCTGACCAATGAGAGGGTAGCGACATTGCTGACGTATTGATTTACTTCGGATTCCCTGATCATTGGATCTACCTCCATGCCATTCAACCAGGTGACCTGAACATCGTCTTCAAAGCCAAGATGTATGGAAATATTATTTAAGGCTTCCGCTACTTCATCCTCGTTATAAATATCTACCTGGTGACGAATGAAGTACAGAGTGACAGCCCTGTACATAGCTCCTGTATCAATATGGAGATACTGCAGTCGTTTCGCGAGAGCCTGGGCAAGGGTACTTTTCCCACAGGAGGAAAAACCATCAATAGCAATGGTAATCTTTGGCTGACCTTTTGACATAATTCGTTCAGCAAACGTATACTAATTTATCCTAAATGGAAAAGCCCTGCAACAAAGAAATCGTGCAGGGCTTTTCCATTAAAATATATGATGCTATCAGCTGATGCTTAATACTCATCCTCATTAAAGAGGAAATCATCTTTTCGGGGATAATCAGGCCATATATCTTCGATGCTTTCAAAAAGCTCACCTTCATCTTCCATTTCCTGGAGATTTTCAATGACTTCAAGAGGAGCGCCTGAACGGATCGCATAATCGATCAATTCATCGCGAGTAGCCGGCCAGGGGGCTTCTTCAAGGTGATGGGCCAATTCAAGTGTCCAATACATGAAACTTAGGAAATTAAATGAATAAATAGTTCAAACTACTCCGGATGTAACGCCCTATTTGGAATTTCAGTTCCTGAGCCAATTTGCTGCAAATGTATAAAAAGTACTGAGGGCAAGAAGAAAATTCTAATTTCTTTTTTCTGAGAGAATTCAGAATCGTTATCCTTATCTATCACAAGATTACATATTAATTAAAATACATATGATATTTTTTCTGATGCACTTAATGCTTTCACTTCATGTTAAAAAGCAGAATGAAGCCAAATCCAAATCCAGGTGATCGGTCTTAATGAATCATTTTGGCGGTTTCAGCATCACCACACCTATCAAATGATCAACATGGCATCCCCATAGGTATAAAACCTGTACTTGTCTTTGATGGCTTTCTTATAGGCATCCATGATCAGTTCATAACCACCAAAAGCACAAACCATAATCAGCAGGCTTGATTTTGGCATATGGAAATTAGTGATCATCGCATCCGGAAGGCTAAAATCGTAAGGAGGAAAAATAAATTTATTGGTCCATCCTTCTGCAGGTTTTAATAAACCGGAAGCAGACACTGCGGATTCAATAGCGCGCATGGAAGTGGTACCTACAACACAAACTTTATGGCCGGCGCGTTTTGATGTGTTTACTATTTCTGACGCCTGATCTGTGATCCTGAAATATTCAGCATCCATTTTATGTTTCGAAAGGTCCTCAACATCTATGCTTCTGAAAGTCCCCAGGCCAACATGCAAAGTTAATTCCGCAAATTCGACGCCTTTGATTTCCAGGCGCTTCATCAGCTCTCGCGTGAAGTGAAGCCCCGCGGTAGGTGCTGCTACGGCACCTTCTTCCTTTGCATAGATCGTCTGATATCTTTCTTTATCCATCTCCTCCGCTTTCCGGTTGATATATTTAGGAAGTGGAGTCTGACCCTGGGATCTTAATAAACCGCTAAATTCTTCATCCGTACCATCGAACAGGAAACGAATGGTTCGGCCCCTGGAAGTTGTGTTGTCCACCACTTCAGCTACCAGAATTTCATTGCCTTTTTTATCGAGAAAGTAGAGCTTATTGCCAACCCGTATTTTACGGGCAGGATCAACCAATACATCCCACAATCTTGCTCTTGAATTTAATTCGCGAAGAAGAAATACCTCGATTTCTGCATCCGTTTTTTCCTTACGACCATAGAGGCGTGCAGGAAAAACCTTCGTGTTGTTAAAAATCATAGAATCTCCTTCACCAAAATAATCGAGGACGTCCTTGAAGGTTTTATTTTCCATCAAACCGGTTTTCCGATTGACCACCATCAATTTTGATTCATCTCTTTCTTTTGATGGATATTTAGCGATCAGCTTCTCCGGGAGTTCAAAAGTAAATTGTGAAAGTTTTGTGCGCATATTACAGGTTGAAAAAAATGGACGGCAAAGATAACACATGGATGCCCCAAATAGCAAGTGTAATTGGCTTATTTTGGGGAGCTAATGATTTATTTTTCAGGCATTTGGTGTCCAGGTCGGGCTTTATTTAGCTTTAATCGAATATCAGCACATACCTTGAACAGCTTTATTAGCTTTAACCATGATGTTTCTCAACCTCATTTACGAAAGTATCGTTCAGGCTTTGCAACAGCTGTCAGCTAACAAGCTCAGGAGCTTTCTGTCCCTTACAGGAATCAGTATAGGCATTATTTGTATTATTTCCGTTTTATCTGCAGTTGACTCGCTTAAAGAAAATATTAGCAGCAGCTTCGAAAAGCTTGGCGATGACGTATTGTATGTTGACAAAATGCCATGGAATGAGGACCCTTCTCAAACTTGGTGGAAGTACAGGCGCAGGCCGCAGCCCAGCTATGAGGACCTTGAAGTCATCAAGAAAAAAGTAAAGCTATCTGATGAAGCCAGTTTTTCAGTTTTTATGCCGGATCGTACGTTGAAATTTGGATCAAGCAGTGTGGAAGGCGCCTATATGGCCGGTGTAACTGAGGATTATGTTGATATTTTCAGACTCGAATTTGAAAAGGGTAGATTTTTTACTCTTTTTGAATCTACTACAGGATCGAATAGGTGTATAATAGGTTCTATTCTTGCAGAAAAATTGTTTGGAACTATCGAGCCCATAGGGAAGATAATAAAGATAAAAGGAATGGATTTCCAGGTAGTCGGGGTACTGAAAAAAGAAGGAAATAGCCTCATTCATATTTTTCGGTTTGATGAAGCAATCATAATTCCGTTCGTGACCGCTAAAAAGCTGGTCAATGTGAAATCTAGATATACATGGGGGACATCACTGAATGTTAAGGCAAAAGCAGGTGTAGCACTCGAGGATCTCAGGGATGAACTCACAGGTGTATTAAGGAGCGCCCGAAAAATAAAGCCAAAAGAATCTGAAAATTTTGCAATTAATCAGCTTGACATGCTGACTAAATTATTGGCTCCTATTTTCGATATTATGAATATCGTAGGTATAATTATCGGAGGATTTTCCATCCTGGTCGGCATGTTCAGTGTGGCTAATATCATGTTCGTTTCTGTCAAGGAAAGGACTGCAATTATCGGAATTAAAAAAGCGCTGGGGGCAAGACAATTCATTATCCTGTTAGAATTCCTGATCGAATCGATCGTCCTTTGCCTTATTGGTGCGGCCATCGGATTGTTGATCGTATTTGGTGTACTAAAGCTGGCTACTTCAGCATTCCATTATGATATTTATTTGTCGTCAGGCAATATTCTTATAGCGTTGATTATCGCCATCGTGATCGGTGTGCTATCAGGTTTGATACCTGCATGGCAGGCAGCGCGCCTGGACCCTGTTGAGGCAATGAGAAAATAATAATGATAAGAACGTAAAAAGAAAAAACCCAATCCGGATATCTCCTGATTGGGTTGTGAATTATTCTAGTTCCAGAAAGGGTGAGAGACTAGTTAGAATAATCTTTATTTATCCCGCTGCATTAACGATAGCCGTAAAAGCTTCCGGATGATTCAATGCAAGATCGGCAAGCGTCTTACGATTTAGAAGGATATTAGCTTTAGTCATTTTATTCACAAGCCTCGAATACGTAGTTCCGTTCATCCGGGCGGCTGCATTGATACGTGCGATCCACAATCTGCGGACTGCGCGCTTCTTTTTCTTGCGATCGATATAAGCAT
>JBDSPM010000471.1:0-4293 GCA_039930325.1 Saprospiraceae bacterium | reverse complement strand
AGGAGCAATGGAATCTCGAACGGTGCATACGTGAAGCACTTGCCAAAAGTCTCATATTGAAACAAGCTAATCTGCTTGAAAAAAGCAACGAGATCGAAGGTAGAAGGCTCCGCATGGAACACCTTCCCAACTTAAATGCAAGTTCAGATTTTGGGATCAGCTTCGGGCGCTTTATCAATCCCGCGACTAATAATTTTGAAACTGAAAATTCAGTTTACCAAAGCCTCGGTATTAATTCAAATATGCTGGTGTTCAATGGCGGGAGAATTAATAATTCTATTCGTCAAAATAAATTTTTAACTACTGCTTCACAGGAAGATGTAAGGCAGGCAGAAAATGATCTTTCACTAAATGTTGCACTCTCTTACCTGAATGTGCTTTTTGCGTATGAAAATCTGGAAATTGCTAAAGGGCGTGTCGCGCTCTCCCAACGTCAGCTTGAAAATCTTGATAAGATGATTGCTGCAGGCACCAAACCAGAAAATGACCGCTTCGATATCCAGGCGCAGATAGCCATCGACCAGGAAAGTATAGTCACTGCACAAAATAATATTGACAATAATCTTCTCGTCCTGAAACAACAAATGTTGATGGAGCCCGATTTTCCGTTAGTCATTGAGCGGCCGACCTTAGATGTGTCTAAGCTGGAAGCACTGGAAAATGAATCTTTTGAAACAGTATACTCTGCTGCTTTAACTACCCAACCTAACATCAAGGCTGCAGAACATCGCGAACAAGCAGACGAACTCGGCGTAGCAATTGCAAGGACACAAATGATTCCATCATTAGGCATTGGTGGAAATATCGGAACGAACTGGTCAGATGTTGAAAAAACTCCTGGTGGATATGTTATTCGGCGAATTCCGGAAACAGGCGTATATATAAATGGAGTGCCCGCTGATTTTGCAATTGAAAATAGCATTCCTACTGTTTTTAGCCCTATTCCATATGGTACGCAGCTAAATAACAATCTGGGCTACGGAATAGGCGCCTCTCTATCCATTCCTATTTTCAATAATTATAGTGGCAAGTCAACTATTGAAAAAGCAAAGATAAATGTCCTCAATTCCGCGATTTCAACGGATCTGGTAAAGCAAACCTTAAAAACAAATATTCAGAATGCATTGACTTCCGCCAGAGCTTCGAAAAAATCACTCGAAGCCGCTGAAGCTTCTTCCATTGCAGCCAAAGTCGCCCTGAAAAATGCAGATCGCCTGGCTGAAATAGGTTCTCTTAATAACTTTGAATACCTAAGCGCCCGTAACCGGAGCGATACAGCACTGCTCAATGAGCTTATCGCGCGATATGATTATTATTTCAAAATAAAAGTGATCGAATATTACCTGGGCCGTGGTATTACGCTCAATTAATACTTCATAAAACAAACGAACGAACTCCAGCGTCATGACGAATACGAAAAAAAAATCAAGTAAATGGATTATCTGGGCATTGGTGGGATTACTTGTGATCCTGATCATCGGTGCTATTATCAAAGCAAGAAAAAAACCGAAAGGAGAGCCAGTTGAATCTGAAAAAGTCATGCTGCGGGACATTCGTGAAATCGTTTCTGCTTCCGGTAAAATATTCCCTGAAAAGGAAGTTAAGATCAGCTCTGATGTCTCCGGCGAGATCGTAGAATTATACGTCAAGGAAGGTGACTCTATCAAAGCCGGGCAGGTGCTCGCCAGGATCGACCAGGAAGCGTATGCAAGTGCCGCAGAAAGCGCGGGTGCGAATGTCAATGTATTAAAATCAGAATTATCAAAATCCAAATCTGCAATCGATAATGCCAAAGCCCAGGCCGAACAAATACGATCACAAGTAGAAACAGCGAAACGAACAAATGACCGAAATAAAAAGCTAAGAGCGGATGGTGTCATTTCCGCGCAGGACATGGAAAATTCTCAATCCAGCCTGGATCAGTTAGAAGCATCACTGCGTTCCGCTGAAGCAAATTACCAGTCCGCTGTCAATGGCTTTAAATCTGCTGAATATAGTGTTGTCAGCTCACAGGCCAACTACAGGGAAATCAGCACTAATCTTCACCGGGCTACTATCATAGCCCCCACCTCAGGTATAGTCAGCAAACTGAATGTTGAAAAGGGAGAACGTGTGGTGGGTACAATCCAAATGACAGGTACCGAAATGATGCGTATTGCAAATTTTAATAGCATGGAGGTACAAGTAGAAGTCAGTGAAAATGATATCCTCCGCGTTTCTGTGGGGGATACGACCGACATCGAAGTAGATGCCTATCTCGACAAAAAATTTAAAGGCATCGTAACCGAAATGGCCAGCTCTGCATCCAATACAGGCGCACTAGGACAAGCCCAGTTGACGTCAGATCAGGTGACGAACTTCATAGTCAAGATCAGGATCCTTCAGGACTCCTACTCTAATCTTGATGATAAAAGAATGCCTTTCAGGCCCGGTATGTCCGCGTCAGTGGATATCAATACAAATACAGAAAGAGACGTAGTGACGATTCCTATCCAGGCTGTAACGACCAGGGAAAAAGACATTGAAAAGACAGATTCAGCAACCGTTAAGAAATCAAATGTAAATGATGAGATTGATGAAGTAGTATTTGTGTATGAATCCGATACTGCCCGGATGGTAAAAGTAAAAACGGGCATACAGGACAATGAATATATCCAGGTATTGGATGGCCTAAAAGCAGGTGAAGAAATCATCACAGGACCCTATTCAATCGTGTCACGAAAGCTTAAGAATGGCCTTCGACTGGAACATAAGAAAAAGAATGATGGCGATAAGAAAGATAGAAAAACGTCAAAAAATAGTGATGAATGATCAGTTAGATGTCTGATCACTCGTATACAATAGCAATAGGCTACAGCCTGAAAATTATGGGCAATGAAATGGTCCACTTTACAGGCATCTCTTCTTTTTGAGCAGGTTCCCAAGCGGGCATTTTTTTCAATACTCTGAGTACCTCTGCTTCAATCTCATCGCTCAATGCCTGGGTCACCCGAATGTTCTGTACGCTTCCATCAGGCATCACATCCCATTGTGCAAAAGCGCTTCCTTCGATGTTTAGTTTTTTAGCAGCAGAGGGATATTTCAAATTTGAATAAATGTATTGGCTTAGCATTGCCTCTGTACATGCTGACAATCCATTTCCTGCTTCTGCAGCGCAACCTTTGAGAAAAGGCCAGGTGACGGCTGGTTGCTTAAATAATTCCGCTATTAATGTATCATTCCTGTACAAACCTTCATTGATTTTTTGCCCTGTGCCGTCGTACAGGAAATATTTTCCATATCGTTTACCATCTTTATATGTGTATACGGATTCTACTATACCCGATGAATCGAGCTGTGTCCAGAGACCTTCCTTTCGATCATTGACAAATTCGCCTGAAGAAGATTTTGCTTGACCTGGTTCATGCAATAGCCAGATGCCATTCTTCCTTCCGTACTGGTAGGAGCCCTGCTCACGAATGGATCCATCATCCCACCAGCTTTTATAAAATCCATGCAATAATGTCAGTGCAGACGTGCTATACGTTTTTTCTTCCACCATCAATTTCTTTTCAGGCTGAAATACCCGCACCCGATATCCTTCCGGCACTTTGGAAACGATGTAATTATATCCAAAGCGCAACGGCTTTTCATCGGGGTCAAATCTGACGTCATAGCGCTTGCGATATTGGTCATCATTGTCGGTATAATTCTTCTTATCTGCGAGACTGGATTGGGTAGCAGAACAGGAAAATAAGAGGCCCGAGATGGCGATGATAAAAATGAATAAGGGATTGGCAAGAGCAGCTCTGGTCATAAAATAGGCTATTTATACTTAACTGTACATTATTAGCACTCTAATTGTTCATGCAGTTGAGGTGTCTGCGGTAACAAATTCCCTGGACAGGCAAGTCTTGAAAGTACTTTGATTATTTGCCATTGTTGGAGTTTGCTCCAATAAACACTGTAATCTTCGGTACTGAAAACACTATTATGTTTAAGGAAAACATTATTGTATTAAAGGAAAATATTAAATATCTCTGAATGAGAGATTTATAAGATTCTATTCAACTATTGAAGCCTGGCAAACCACCAGTGACTTACCCTGAGCATTAGCAACACCTTTGACCAAAAGAGCAGATGCGTTAATCATAGAATCCAATGTATAGAGAATATCATATCGCAGAGGCGGTTTGATTAGGCCTACCAGCCGATCCGGTTTAGGCTTTTGCTCGCTCCAGACTTCAAAATACTGGCCCTGAGGCAACGAAGGCAATTCAACTATACGTAACAACATACGTCCTGTCTCACCTG
>JBDSPM010000470.1:0-7699 GCA_039930325.1 Saprospiraceae bacterium | reverse complement strand
CTTGGACACCCTGAAGTATATATTATTATCCTCCCTGCGATGGGATTAGTCAGTGAGGTGCTGTCCGTGCATTCCAGGAAACCTATTTTTGGATATAAGGCAATGGTGTACTCCATTCTTGCAATTGGATTCTTATCCTTCCTTGTATGGGCGCATCATATGTTCATGTCAGGCGTGAATCCATTTATTTCAAATTTCTTTGTGATTTTCACTCTTATCATTGCGGTGCCGTCTGCTGTAAAAGTTTTTAACTGGATATCAACCCTCTACAAAGGAAATATCCGGTTCACCTCGGCTATCCTATTTGCTATTGGATTTGTATCCATGTTTATTTCAGGTGGATTGACTGGTGTATTTCTGGGCAATTCTGCACTTGATATTCAATTGCATGATACGTATTTCATTGTTGCACATTTTCATATTGTCATGGGGATAGCTGCCTTCTTCGGGATGTTTGCCGGAGTGTATCATTGGTTTCCAAGGATGTACGGCAGGTTTATGAATGAAACGATGGGAAGGATTCATTTCTGGATGACCATTGTCGGAGCCTATGCTATTTTCTGGCCAATGCATTATATGGGTATGGCAGGAGTGCCTCGTCGCTATTACAGGTTTGACACCTTCGATGCATTCAATCATTTCAATGGCCTTAATCAGTTTATTACCATCGCGGCTATCATCGTATTCAGCGCTCAGATCCTTTTCGTTTTTAATTTCTTCTATAGTATCTGGAACGGAAAGAAAATGACTACTCAAAATCCTTGGGGAGCAAACACCCTTGAATGGACTGCACCAATTAAACCGGTGCACGGCAACTGGCCTGGAAAGATACCTACAGTTCATAGATGGGCTTATGATTATAGTAAGGAAGGAGCTGAAAAAGATTTTATTCAGCAGCATATTCCTATGACAGAACAAGAAAAACTTGAAGGGGAGGATCACGGATGAAAAGAGGAGCAGAAGATGGCGTAAGGACCATTTCTATCACATTTAGGGATTGGCTCCAGGATTTTGAACTCCTGGTCAAATTCCGGCTGAGTTCATTTGTGGTATTCTCTTCTGTAGTTGCATATTCTATCGCAGCTGGTAACCACTTTCACCTGGTTTCTTTTTTATTGCTTGCAGTTGGTGGATTTTTGATCACTTTTTCAGCTAATATTCTCAATGAGGTTCTCGAGGCTGATTATGATAAATTGATGGAACGGACTTCCAACCGTCCGATTGCAGCAGGACGGATGAGCTCATCATCAGCAGTTGTAATGGCTGGTTTAAGTTGCCTCGTAGGAATTATCTTATTGGGTTTGCTCAATCCGATGACTTCATTTCTTGGAATGATTTCTTTAGTGACGTATGCTTTTTTGTATACACCACTTAAACGATATAGCACCATTTCTGTATTGGTAGGCGCGATTCCGGGAGCTCTGCCGGTGATGATAGGCATGATTGCGTATGATGGCTTCATCACGAGAGAGGCATTATTTCTTTTTGCGATTCAGTTCATCTGGCAATTTCCACATTTTTGGGCAATTGGCTTTTTATCCTTTGATCAATATCAGCGTGCTGGATATAAATTGCTTCCTGTTGAAAATGGAAAAATCGACAGTCGTCTAGGATCGCAATCGCTGATCTACGCATTGCTTCTACTACCAGTGATTGGAGTTGGTTTTTCATTAAGCCTTATTTCAGTCTGGGGCGCTGCAGGGATTACACTTCTTTCCATGTATTTCATTTGGAAAGCATTTACTTTTTACAAACGGTTTGACAGAGAAAGCGGGAGGGCACTGATGTTTTCATCATTTATTTATTTGCCAGCTGCATTGATGATTTTATGGTGGAGTATGTAATTTAAAAAAAGATAATTGAATACAAACAGTCAAATAGCAACAACCATTCACAGGCCCAAACGAAGAGTTAATTCAAGCCTGTTTGCGCTGTGGATAGCGATGGCCAGCATTGTGATGATGTTTGGCTCTTTAACCAGTTCATACATCGTTCGCCATGCAGCCGGCAATTGGCTTGAATTCCGTGTCCCCGATATTTTTTTTTACAGCACAGCTGTGATTCTTTTGAGTAGCCTCGTTCTTCATCTAAGCTACTGGGCATTTAAAACTGGAAAAGCAGCTTTGTATAGGACTGCTCTTCCTTTAAGCTTACTACTCGGAGTCCTGTTTATTGTGCTCCAATACAAGGGATGGCTTGCTTTATATGATATAGGAGTTCCCCTGGATGGCAATCCAAGCGGATCTTTTTTTTATGTGATTTCCGGCATCCATGCTGCGCATGTTTTAGGAGGTCTCTTTGCAATCAGCGTTGCCACGATGAATGCTTTTTCACTAACCTACAGGCCTACTGAAAAAAGAAGAAAAAGATTTCAGCTCGTGCTTCATTACTGGCATTTTGTTGACTTCCTGTGGGTATATCTATTTTTATTCTTGTTGATACAATGATCTACATCTAAATAATGAATACAGATACATTAGACAAAAAACATTCAGATACAAGTACTGACAACGGGAGTTGGGACGGAGCGGAATACCCGTTCAAGGTAGGATATGGAAAGCTGATGATTTGGTATTTCCTTGTCTCAGATGCCTTTACTTTTGCCGGTTTCCTGATCGCTTATGGGACTTTGCGGTTTAGTACGGTCAGCTGGCCTGTGCCTGATTTTGTTTTCAGCACATTCCCGATACTTGGCCCACATCACCCTTTACTATTCGTTACGTTGATGACCTTCGTTCTGCTGTTCAGCTCCTTCACCATGATCCGTGCTGTACAGGAAGGGCAGCGCGAAAATAGAAGAGGTGTAGTTATTTGGATGTTCCTTACTATCATTGGTGGTGCAGGATTTTTGGGATGCCAGGCTTGGGAATGGACTACACTTATAGGAAAGGAACATATGACAGTGACCACAAGTCCATTCGGAAGACATACAGAAGCGGGAATTTATCTCGATGCTGAAGGTAAAGATTCCGGAGAGAGATTTGAGAAGAATACAAGCTACCTTATTCATAGAACTATTTTCACTTCGGCTGCACATTCAGAAGGCAACATAGAAGAAACAACTTCAGAACACAGCACCACAGGTGCAGAAGCTGAAGAACATGAAGGACATTCATATGCTGCTTACGGGGACTACCCGGAAGCATTGGTTGATAAGCGGGGTTATGTGCATCGGAAATATATCGTGGCTGAAGGTCCTGATACAGGCCTGATCAAATCTGAGTCCTTTGGACCTAAAGCATTTGGTGCATTATTTTTCTTTATTACTGGGTTCCACGGTTTTCACGTTTTTTCCGGAGTTATTTTTCTGACGATCATTATGGTCAATGTCATCAGCGGCATTTATATCAAGCGAAGAAATAAAAACGAAATGGTAGAAAAAATCGGGCTATACTGGCACTTTGTAGATCTTGTTTGGGTGTTTGTATTTCTTGTTTTTTATCTGCTTTGATAGGCTCAACAGACGAAAAAGCTTTCCATTAAGCATTGAACAAATAAAATAAAAATGTCACACGATTATAGCTCGGCAAAAAAAATAGCATTGAAGACCATACTCATTCTGGCAGCAGTCACTGTTATAGAAGTGATGGTTGCACTTACAGGGAAAGGGTACATCATACCTGGTCATCACTGGCCTAAAGCGCTGATGAATGCCATCATGATCGCAGGAAGTCTCTACAAAGCCTATCTGATTGTATTTGAATTCATGCATATGAAATATGAAGCACGTGGCCTGATGATGAGCGTTGTTCTGCCAGTGGGACTCTTGATATGGGCCATTATCTCTTTCCTATACGAAGGTAATGCCTGGAAAAATAACCGACTATTCGTAAAGGAAAGAGAAAAAATGGAAGTCACAAATCAACAATGAAGGAGTTTTGTCTCCCGACAAAAACAGTCAATAGATCACAGAATAATTGCCGCTAAATATTCTATTATACAGGTTTTCACTTCCTGCTTACAAATTATGTTAATTGAATGTCCAGGAAAATTTTTATCACCATCATATTGATGTTGTTTCTCCTTCCTTTTGTTTCCTGGTACTATCTCCAGTCGGGATTAGATTGGCGAAAGCAGGCTCAGGTCATCATGAGTGGAAAGCAACTCTTTCCTGAAGGGAAGTGGATAGATCAGCATAAAAAAATATTTAGTACGGGTCTTCTTGCTGAGCATGTATCGATTGTATCTATTCTCACCTGTGAAAACAAGGATTCCGTAGCAACCACACTGTCTACATTCTACCGACAATTCAAGGAGACCAAAAAAGCAAATTTCATTATTTTAAATATGTGCGATGAGACGCCGGCATTTATTGGAGATACTTCCAAATCAGATTGGTTTGTTTTTGATTGCAAAGATTCTAATACCGTTTGCAATGTGATTCTTGCAAACTGGCCTTCCGGTAAGACCCATGCACTGATAGATCGGAACAAAGTAATCAGGGCGTATTATGATGAGCATACTAAAGATCAAAAAAGAGTGCTGCTGGAGCACATGGCATTACTTTTACCAAGGGAACGCTCAGAACATATTGAGTTAAAAAGAGGCGACCAAAGATGATGAAGACCGGAGTGGAAGAGGTAAGGCTGATTCGCATTAAAAGGCTAAATTTTTTTGCCTGGATCATCACCATCATCGTATGGCTTCTGGTAGGTGCCATGCGCCAATATAAATTTCATCCAGGAGTGGATCTTAGTTTTCTGGCAGGACTTAATGCCCTTTTTAATACCGGAGTCACGATAGCACTGATAGCGGCATTATATTTTATTAAAAACAATCAGGTTGAACGGCACCGGAAAAGTATTTACATAGCCCTTTTCCTGTCTGCCTGTTTCTTACTTTCGTATGTAGCCTACCATTTCACCAATGAGGAAATCCGGTTTTGCAGGGAGGGTCCCATAAAGGCCATCTATTATTTTATACTTTTCACCCATATTTTCCTGGCGGGAACAAGTCTTCCCTTTATACTGATGACTTTTATCAAAGGATACCTTGGGGACTATATCGGACATGTGAAGCTATCCAGGTGGGTCTATTGGATTTGGCTGTATGTAGCTGTGACAGGTCCGATTGTTTATTTGTTTCTTGTATCTTGTAGGTAAATTAAGGTTAAACCATTATTTTTGCATTATGAACAAAGCCTGTCGCTTGCTTTTAGTCTTTATGATCACGATACTTGGCCTGATGTCCACCCGTGATGCATTTAGCCAATGTCCGATGTGCCATATCACCGCAGAAAGCAATCTTGCCAATGGAGGCTCAGCAGGCAAAGGATTAAATGCCGGAATATTCTATATGCTTGCTCTTCCGTATTCAATCGTCGGTGCATTTGGCTTTTACCTTTGGAGAAATAACCGGAGGAATGAAGAAGACGAACTTGAAGTTCTTCCTTAGTTCACACATCTCCTTTTTTTAGAAGTATCATTTTTTTGAACAACCCTTTTTAGGTGCTGTCCTCTTTTCCAATAGGGCATCTGCTAAAAAGAAAAAGTGCATTGGAAACCCAATGCACCCTTATTGATCAGAAAGAAATGAATATATACTGAAACCGTTTAAAATCTCACTGTGTAACCCAAACCGGCTGATAAGCCATGGGATTTGATGCGGATGTCCGTGATTTTATCCAGGAACATATCATTCAGACTATGCCTGTAGTTAATATCAAACTGGATGGAACCTGTTTCATTCGTTGGTATATTGACACCAGCTCCTACTACTGCAGACAAATCGAATCGGCTGTACATTTTATCCTGTAGGTTGATATTGATAGCCGGAAGTTTCCAGGAGATGATGGCATCTATTTTAGGCTGAAGCTTCCCTGAAACAGCATATGCTGTAGAGGCTCCGGCTTTGATGTACGGAGTAATGCCTTTTCCCCCAATGGTATACTTAAGCATTACAGGGATTTCTACATACTGTAACCTCGTATCGATTCTTGCACCTACGGGCAAATCTAATCCAATGACATTCACATTGAAATCTTCTTTTGCAGTAAAACCCCTGGAGGTATACTGTGCTCCCGACAAGAAAGATACCCGGCCTCCAATCTCCTTTTCGTATTGCAAACCCGCGGTGTATTGATTTATAGGCTTGATGTACGGATCCAGCAGATCAAGGATTCCTAAACCTGATACCTGGATATCAGCTATTCCGTACGACCCGAAGGCAGTTATTTTCGTTTGTGCCTGAAGTATGGGGTAGATACCAAGGCAAATGAGTACGACCAGGGTAAGTTTGTGGCGGAGTGAAAGTTTAGTTGTCATGGCAGTTATGTTTTAGTTAGTATGATGACGGCGGCCATGACTTCAGGTTTCGTAACGATCAGTTAAGAGCGAGATAAGGAATTATTAAAATAAAAAGGGCCACCTGTTTAGAGTGGCCTTGTATGAATAGTTGTTTTTTTTAAATAACCTGTTACCCAAATTTCTTCACAAGCCAAATGATCAGTGCTACGGATCCTATGGCAAATGCCAGTAACCATATGATACCTATCGCCGGGCTGGCAACACCACCAGAGGATACGACCAAAACTAAAATGCCAATTCCCCATGTAATCAACCACAACCACAACCATTTGTTAACCGGATCCGTAAACAATCCGGCATGGCCTGATTTTTTTTCAGCGTATACTTTATGCATTCTTTGCACCAGGCTTTCAAACCGGTTAAGCCGCTTTTCATTTCTCTTTAATATTTTTAGTTCAGCATGTGTCGCATGGTGATCAGGTATCATTTCGTTCATTTCAATTAAAGAAGTCGGACGATCTTCTGTGTTTATCACAGATGCTGCATTGAGGAATGGATGAAATAAAAAGTTCATGGTAAAAAGCAGGAGAGAAGTTTTCCGTAACATGATGAATAATGAGTTAGAGGTGTATTCGAATAAAGGTATTGGTATAGACTAAGATACACCCTAGTAGATATATCCGCAGCGAAAATAAAAAAGGCTGTCACAACGAAGAGACAGCCTTTCATTGATATGATATTTTATTTTATTCACCCAATACGTAACGGGCAGCAAGTGCTCCGTATCCTGCTCCGAATCCTGCATATCCACCTCCTATGACTATAGTTGGTAACCAGTCTGCACTAAGGTTAATTGGTGCATTTGCAAATTTATAGTCAAGACCTAGTACGCCATTAATACCGAAAGCAAATTTATCGCCTGCAGTTCCAAATGAGTTCTTATAACTGTACAAGTAAGCGCTGGCGCCAGCTCCTACATACCATGAAAGGCCATCAATACTGGAAATAGGAAAATGATATTGGTACATAGCACCCGGATTTAGAAAAGTATAGCCTATACCATAACTTCTATATCCCAGATACAACTCAATTGCTGCAGGTTCTGAAATGAAGAACTTGTAGGATAATGCCAAAGGTGATCCTAAACGAAGACCAATGGCACTTTGATAGTCCTGAGCTTTCAAGCCGTTTGAAACGCATAGAAGCACAAGCATCGAGAAGAGTAAAACAAATTTTTTCATAGTTAGAGTTTTTATTTATTATTTTTTGATTTCCAAATACAGCGAAATATAAAGAGTTTTCAATTACAATTTATCATAACTAAAATTATTATATGAACTTACCAGACCTGCCTGAAAAAGCATAGATTGACAGCAATCCCCATCCGGCTATGAAACACAAGCCACCTATGGGCGTCAGCGCACCTACATACGGAAAATTCATTCCTGTGATGC
>JBDSPM010000469.1:0-8609 GCA_039930325.1 Saprospiraceae bacterium | reverse complement strand
GTAGGTCGTGTACGCGTTACTCACCCGTGCGCCGCTCTCATCAAGCATTACTGCTCAAATCCCGCTCGACTTGCATGTATTAAGCCTCCAGCTAGCGTTCATCCTGAGCCAGGATCAAACTCTCCATAGTTCGTTTTTTTATTAACCTCAATCAAAACTCTTTCAAGTCTCAATCGTCGGAAAACGTGTCCCTAGCTCCTTCTGTATTCCTATCTGTTTCTTCAAATATTCTAACGAATACCTTCAAAGACTCTCGTCCCCTCCAATACCCGTTTCGCTTAGCTTATTATCTACTCAGTTTCCATTTTCACGGTCACCGCATAGACTTTTCTTACCTCGCTATATCTTCACGATCTTCCTCAGATCCTGAGCATATAGCTTTGTCCATACCTGTCAATGAACTTCTTTTTCTTTACCCAATCAAACCACTGAAACACACTAATTTCGCAAACCAATTTCTTGATTGGGAGTGCAAAGATAGAAATAATCCATATTCCTCCCAATTATATTTGCAATATTTTTAAACTGATCAACCTTTACCTCTTTATTTCAACCTTAATCTCTTGTCCCTGTTAGTATTATCAGTGAAAACCCCGATCAAATACCCGTCAAAAAAAACCTTCTTTTTTCCCCCGCAATCCACTCTCTCATGCCCGTAAACATCCCCGAAACCAAAAATCCCCGGATTGTTATTATAGGTGCCGGTTTTGCAGGCATAAACCTGGCTCAACGCATTTCAAATAAATACTATCAGGTCGTCATCATAGACCGTAACAACTTCCACCAGTTCCAGCCTCTTTTATACCAGGTAGCTATGTCCGGAATAGAACCTAGTGCCATAGCATTTCCTCTCAGAAAGCACTTCCGGAACAAACATGATGTACATATACGTGTAGCTGAGCTTCTGTCTGTCCATCCGGAAGGGAAAAATATAATGACCAGTGAAGGCCTTGTAAACTACGATATCCTGGTTCTTGCCACCGGCGTGACCACCAATTTCTACGGAAATGCAATGGTGGAATCAAATGCATATTCATTGAAGTCAGTTTCAGATGCTATTCTCTTGCGAAATGTCATTCTTACAGATCTCGAAAAAGCATTGACCATCAGAGAGGAGGATGTCCGGAATAGCTATCTCGATATTGTAATAGTAGGTGGAGGACCGACAGGAGTTGAAATGGCTGGATCACTTGCAGAGATGAGACGATTCATTCTTCCCAAAGATTACCCCGAGCTTGATTCGAAGGAGATGAATATTTACCTGATCGAAGGCACTCCTGGTCTGCTGGCTTCTTTCTCCAGCCAGGCTTCGATAAAATCAAAAATGTACCTGGAGCGAATGGGAGTTCATATCATAAATAATACACGAGTAATGAACTATGATGGCTATGAGGTGACATTGAATGACGGACGGAAACTGTATTCACGAAAAGTAATATGGGCAGCCGGAATCACGGGCACAAAAACAGAAGGGTTGCCTGATTCAAGCTACGGCAAAGGAGTTCGTCTGATCACAAATACATACAACCAGGTGACCGGTCTTGAAAATGTTTATGCCATAGGTGACAACGCATATATGGAAGAAGGCGAGTATAAAGGTCACCCACAGGTTGCCCAGCCTGCTATCCAGGAAGCAAAACGACTCGCCAATAATTTAAACGCACTTGCCATAAAGAAGCCGATGAGCCCATTTCATTATCGTGATCTTGGAAGTCTTGCAACGATAGGGCGCAATAAGGCTGTTGCCGATCTTCCATTTATTAAAACGCAGGGTTTCATTGCCTGGGTTCTATGGCTTGTGGTCCATCTAAAATCCATTCTGGGTGTCAAAAACCGAATATTTGTTCTCCTCAACTGGGTATGGTCTTACATCACACTGGATCAAAGCCTGAGAATAATACTCAGACCAAAGATTAGGAAGTAAGGTTTACGTTATTTGTGTGATTATGTATGCGTTCCATGAATATCCTCTGAAGTTGGCTCTTTATTAAAAGTGGTCAATCTGATCACCGTGGTTTTATTCCGGAAAAAGGGAGGTACTGCCATTTTCGCATGGTTGTGATTTTCTGCTTCAATGATGGCATATGCATGGTGATCATGATCGAGACAGCCCCACTCGAAGTGAGTTAGAAATCCTGCATGATATTCCCTGAAATGTTTAATAGCAAGTTTGCAGTCTTCTAGGGTGTGCTCTGATATGACAATGTAGCGATCCATATTTCAAAAATTAAACTATTCTAAAATACTAATATTTTTCATTTCTGAGCTCAGAAGAAATTTATTGAATACTGAATACTGAATACCGGTTACCAGGCCGGCATCGTTGTAAGCCTCCGTGCCCAGCTCAATCCACACTTCATGTTTAATTCCCTCAATGCCATCCAGGAATTGATTTTAAAAGAGGACAATGACCGAAGTCATACTTACCTCGCCCGCTTTGCCAAACTTCTGCGCATGCTGTTGGAAAATGCAAATAATCCATTTGTTCCATTGGCTCGAGAATTGGAATTTCTGGAATTGTATTTATCCTTAGAAAAATTACGTATTCCGGATTTGAAGTATACCATTGAAGTAGCTCCTACAATCAACACTGAAAATGTGAAGATTCCCAACATGATCCTTCAGCCATATATTGAAAATGCAATCTGGCATGGACTGTCCCTTAAGCAAGATGGAAACCGAAATATTCAGATCCGCGTACTTCCCACAACTATTGGTGTGAAATATGAAATTGAAGACAATGGCGTAGGCCGTGAAAAAGCCGCAGCATTAAAAAGCGCGTATCGAAAAGGGCACACATCAAAAGGCATGGAATTGCTGACCAAACGATTTAGATTATTGAATGAAGAATACAAATCAGATATCCATACTCAAATCACGGACCTGATGCAAAATGGAGCTGCTACCGGCACAATGGTAAGTATTGATGTACCTAGTATACTGGCCAAAGAAATAAAATTGATGGCGTCATAGGGGAATGAAGTAAGATTTACGGGTAACTCACCCCCTTCCCCTCTCTTGGGGTAAAAATTTTCCAGTTTGACACTTAAGAACTTCCAAAGAGAGGGGTGATGAGTTGTTACAATAGAACTGAGTAATATCATGTCAAAGTGCTATTTGTTTTCCCCTCTCTTCATCGGAATACATTTTCTAAAAATAAAAACTAATGATAAGAAAGGGGCGGGGGTGAGTTATCCTAAAGATCTCACTCCAGGGGATATTCGGGATTTAAATATTCTTTTAATTTTTCCTCTACTTCATCCCAATGTTCAAGTACTTCCTCATTGGAAAAACGAATTACAGTGTATCCCCACTGGTTCATTCGCTCTGTTCGGATAAGATCTTCCTCCTGCTGTTTCAAATGAATTTGGCCATCGAGCTCTACAATAAGCCTGAGCCTGTGACAATGAAAATCTGAGATATAATACTTTGTAAAAAATGGATCAATCGGGCATTGTATTATAAATTGTCTGTTCCATTTCAATCCAAACAACTTACGATTGCGGACTTTCTCCCAAAAGTAATCTTCAGCTTTTGTAGATTTTTTCCGCATCTCACGTGCAAGTGCACGAATTCTTAGATACAATTCCTTGTTTCCTGCATTCTGGTGAAGCATTCTATAAAATTAAGGGAAGGAGGGGGATTTACGGATACCTCACACACGCCACGCAAGATTTACGGATAACTCACCCCCTTCCCCTCTCTTGTTGTAAAAATTTTTCTGTTTGACACTTAAGATTGTCAAAAGAGAGGGGTGATAGGTTTCATCAATAGAATTAAGTATTACTCATCTTAAAATAGAATTTCTTCTCCTCTCTCTTTATCGGAATATATACTCCATTCATAAACTCTGATAAGAGATGGGGTAGGGGGTGAGATATCCGTAAAAGCAAACTCGCGGCTGAGATCAATATTCCAATAGGGAGGTTCAAGGTGTGAGTTATTTGCTCACAGGTGGCGTCAGCATTAATGACTTATCATTGACAAAATCATAAAGTGTCAATCCACGGATATCATACAGCGCCATCCAGAAATTTCGGATGGATTGCAGATATCCAATACGGGCACTTTCCTGATCTGCCAATGCGAGATTCAAATCTGTGATACCTATTTTTCCAATAAGATACCGCTGATAGGTGATGTCATAACGCTTACGCGCAGCTTCGAAATAACGTTGGGCTACTTCGGCATTGCGGCGTATCAATTCAAATTGTTGCGCACGAAGAGTTACGACATGCCTGAAATTTTCTTTTTCCTGCTCTACCTGTTTTTGTTCCAATTCCAAATTCGATTGTGCCACCGCTTTGCGCGCTTTTGATTTACCCCAGTCTGCAATCGGAACTCTCAGCCCGATGGTGAAAACTTCCTGGTCAAGGAGATTCCTGTACACATCCGGCAATTGAGAACCGGTTTGGGTGAGACCAAATTGCCCTCCAACACTAGCCGAAACACCCGTCTCTCCCTGGGAGCGTGCCACTTCCCGTTTTGCTTCTTCAAGACGCCTTTCAAAATCAACCACGGTGCTACGGTTTTGCAAGGCATACTCAAGTGCAAGCTTTTCATCGACCGCGATAGTTGGAATTTCATAAGGCGGTATGAGATCAAACTGGACATCTCCCTGCAGATCCAGGAAATCCCGAAGTTGTTCAGTATTGGTCTGCATATTGAGCTGGGATTCAGCAAGCCTGGTTTCGGCCTCCATTGCATTCAGCTGAACCTGGAGTAAATCCGTTTCCGCTATTTTTCCAACCTCATACCTTCCATTAGAAAGAGTGAGCAGGGTATCGGCATTGGATTTATCCTGAACTGCAGCATTTGCATCCAACTGGCTGATGAGCAAATCGAAAAAAAAGCTGGCGGCTTTATTAGCTACGGCTTCCATTTGTTCGGAATATTGCTTTTCACTTTCCCTGTACAGGATGGGCTCTATTTTCTTACGCCATTTCATGGCATTGTATTGAAACAGTGGCTGCTGGAATTCTAAGCTTACAGGATTCGACAGGTAGGACGTGGATGCCTGACTCAGGCTATTTGCAAAAAGATCAAGCCTCCTCAATCCACTTCCAAAAAATAATGTCCCCCCGGTGGACGCAAAGTCCTGTTGCAGCGAAAGATCCAATTGATTTTCCATGAATGACCTTCTTAGGTAAATAAGGCTTCCATCAGGCTGTATGATAGGCTCAATAGACCTGTTGAACAAGGGAAGTGTACTGGCCTGTAACACGATCTGCGGCTTGAAATCGGCGAGATAAGATTGATACGTCCAATAGCTGTGTTTCCATCTTGTGGACGCAAGCAAAGCATCAGGCGCATCACTCTGCGCAAGTGCCACCACTTCCTCAAGGGTGAGACGGTATGCAGTTTGAGAAAATCCTACTGACGATATCAATACAAGCATGATGAACATCAAAGGCATAATTCGGGGAGACAATTTATTTATCATAAACAGTTTTTCAATTCGTGTTTCGTTTTCAGCTTTATTCAGTGCGCAGTGCTTCGATAGGATCGAGTAAAGCAGCTTTTTTCGCAGGAAATATTCCGAATACAAGACCAATGGATGCTGCAACGCCAAATGACAGTATAATCGACCACCAGGAAATGATGGTTGGAATTTTCGCAGTTGTGGCTATGGCTTTTGCTGCAATGACACCAAGCAAGATGCCCAGTATTCCGCCAATCACGCTCACCATCACAGCTTCAAATAAAAACTGTACTACGATATCCTTGCTGGTAGCACCGATGGCACGGCGCAAACCGATTTCTTTTATCCTCTCATAGACAGAAGCAAGCATTATATTCATAATTCCAATCCCACCCACCAAAAGGGAAATACCCGCGATCACGGCAAGCACCAAATTGAAAATGTCCTGTGTCTTTTGTTCCTGCTGCAATAAGAGCTCCGGGATTTCCATGGAGAAGTCAACCTTGCCTCCATGTCTCCTCTTCAACATTTTTGCTATCACATCGGCTGTAGCCTGAAGATATCTTGATTCACTTACACGGACGACAAGCCTGTCTATCTGTTGCACTTCAACGTTCTCATTGGCCCTTTGCCTCCCCTGCATTCCGAGATTTTCTTTATGGATTTGTGAGCGGTCACCGAAACGGGCCAGGGATACTTCCAGAGGAATAAAGACATCGGAATTCAGATCCCGCAGTCCGAGTGAGGATAGACTTTCTTTGGTTGCAATCCTTTTTTCCAGGACACCGATGACTGTAAAATAATTATTGCCGCACTTGATGGATTGACCTATCGGATCTCTGCCATTGAACAATTTCGTTTCCACATTTTTTCCAATCACACATACGGATTTCGTGTTGTCTGAGTGTTCAAAAAAATCACCATTTGAAGTGGTCAACTGATTTAATGTAAAAAAAGTATTGGTTACTCCAACACACCGGACTCCAAGAATTTTACCAAAATAAATAGCCTTCGTCTGCCGGATTATTTCCGGGCTCACCATGTCTACAGAAGGTAGGCCTTGGATGACTTCCAGATCTCCTTTGGACATTCCCGGCGCCCAGTTTACCAACTTGGTATCATTACCGGCTGTGGTAGCATTTTTTTCTTCTTCATCACTTCCTTTTTTTGAATCAGGAGCGAGATGCGTAAAAACAATATTGTTCGTTCCTATCAACCTCATCTGGTCGAGCAGAAATTTCTTAGCCCCGGAGCCAATAGCAAGCATGGCGATCACAGCAGCCACTCCGAATACAACACCCAAAGCTGTAAGCATTCCTCTCAGCTTGTTGATAAGCACACTTTCTACTGCTACTCTAAATAGGAATACGTACCGTTCCATGCTGTCTGGTTATGCTGTGTAGGCTAGAAAATAATAAATGTTCCTCCTTCACTATTGCCTTCTGAAAGATTCTCTGCTTTTATGGTCTTGGCTATATCCTGCTGGATTTTCATCCGGGCTGTTTTCTCACTGGCTATCATTGTTACTGCCGCCTGTTTGTTTGCAGGGTTTAAATAAACAAATTTCATTTTATCTGCACCTTCAGGAGCATTGATGCTAACTTCATCACCAACTTTCAGGCCCGCACCGATACAAATGTTCAGATCATTGGATGGACCCGGCACCACTTCCTGCTTGACAAATCCAGATTTACTTTTGACATACACAAAACTAATGCTGTCCGTCTGCAAAGCTTCGAGAGGAATTTGCAGACAACTCGGGATTGAATCCACCAGGATATCGAGGCCGGTTGTCATAGCAGGCCTAAGCAATGAGTCTAAAGAATTGAGTTCAAGGATTACTTCAAAAACTTTTGTATCAAAATTGCGAACCTGTTCTCCGATATTGGCTTTGGTAATCACTACACCATTGAATTCCTTGCCTGGGAAGGCATCTAAGGTGATCTTAGCCTTTTGTCCCAGGATGACCTGGCTAATATCGACTTCATTGATATATGCCTTGGTGATCATTTCACTCAGGTCAGGCAGCTCAGCTATCGTTGGGTCCCATGCTGACACCTGTGAGCCGGGTCCACGCTTCCCATTCCAGTCCCGCACATAGATCACCATGCCGGCCTTAGGAGCGGTTACAGTCATTTTGGATTGAAGCTCCATAAGCCGATCAAGCTTGAAATCCTGCTGCCGGAATGAGGCATTTATCTCCCCAATTTTAGCAACTGATTTTTCTTTTGTGAGCTTTAGCTTGGTGGCCAGCTGGTCAAGTTCCCGCTGTGCTTTTTCCAGATCAAGCTGCGATTGTTGAATGATAGCTTGTGGTTCGTACTTGCTCAATTCAAGCGAAAGCTTTTTTTCTTTCATTGAAAAACTCACATTGACTAATTCATCCCTGAGGCCACGCATTTCAATGGCTGTATCGATTTTGGCCTGATCAAGCTGGGTTACGATTTTTTCTATTTCGGTCTGGGCTTCCTTGATTTTACCATCCAGTTCCGTGCGATCAAGTGAGGCTATAAACTGACCCGCCTGGACGACCGTACCTTCAGGAACGAGGGATGATATGGTGATCTGATAGATATTGACTGTTTTTAATCCCTCAGGACCTTTGATTTTTTCAGAACGTTTCGCCTGTAATTCACCCGGGGCGTGAATCGTGACCATGAGTGGGCTTTCAGATGCTTTTGCCAGCAAATCTCCTGTCGCAACGGAGTCAACGGATCCGCGAAAAAGGAAAAAAGCTGCAATGGCGATTATCGGCAAGCCAATAAGTAAAAGTTGGCGGGGAGATTTCATCGTTTTGACTATAAAAGTTTAAAAAAATATGCTCAGACCGAAACAAGGTAATAAAGGATTGACGGTAGAGGTCTTTACTTTAAAAATGGCTTTACCATCCAACGTAAGTTAGACTTTTGTGTTGTTCAAAATTTCAAACCTATCCTATTTTGAAATCGGATTTTGATCAGTTTCGGAATAATAAATCATAAAATATATCATCCGGCCTGTTGATATGCAATCTTTCACAAAAAATGGTTTTTATTTGAATGATTTTTCATTAAAGCTTCGTTGAAAAGCAGATGATGAATTGTAAATTTGTTCCTACAACCTGATTCCAATTATGCCCAGGATTATAAATTTTTCAGCAGGACCTTCCATACTGCCCAAAACCGTGTTTGAACAGGCTTCCGAAGCT
>JBDSPM010000468.1:0-3967 GCA_039930325.1 Saprospiraceae bacterium | reverse complement strand
AGGACTGACTATATTCGCAGCAATGTTAGTAGCTAACGTCGAAATAACAACAGCAATCATGGCAATACTGACTAAAATTTTACTGTCAAACCTGCCTGCTAAAACAACCGGATCCCAGATCGTTTCACCATATACAATTAAAGTTGCAGATGTGACCACAACACCGATGAAGGAAAATAATGTCATGGAGGTCGGTAATCCAATAGCCTGTCCCGTAATCTGGGCTTGTTGACTTTTAGCATAGCGCGTGAAGTCAGGAATATTTAAGGAGAGCGTAGCCCAAAATCCAACCATCCCTGTCAATGCAGGAAAAAAGAAATTCCAGAATTGTACCGGTATTTCAAATTTCGATGGTTGAGATAAGATCGGTCCGAGGCCATGACCGGCCTGAATGGCCCAGAATAGAAGTGCGAGTGCTGCAACAGGCAAAAAAATGGCTTTAAAGACTAATAACTTCCGGATACTTTCTACGCCGAAATACACTACGATCATATTGATCATCCAGAAAATAAAAAAAGTAATTGCCGGACCTGTATTCAATCCCCATGATTCAGGAAAGATGGGCTTCAATGCTTCTAATTGTGGAATCCACAAACGCATCATTTGGTACAATGCAAATCCTCCGATCCATGTCTGAATTCCGAACCAACCACAGGCTACAATGGCGCGCAATAGTGCAGGCAGATTAGCGAGACGTGTTCCAAAACTGGCACGTGCTAAAACAGGAAAAGGAATTCCGTATTTCGCACCGGCATGCCCGTTTAATATCATTGGAATTAATACAATAGTATTACCCAGAAAGATCGTGAGTATCGCCTGCCACCAGTTCATGCCACCTTCGATCAGCGAGCTTGCCAGCATATAGGTAGGGATACAAAGGCTCATGCTGATCCAAAGCGCGGTATAATTCCAGGTGCCCCAGGTCCTCTTCGATATCGGAACGGGTGCGAGATCTTCGCTGTAGAGACTGGAGTCAGGCATCAGCCGAAGATATTACAATTGGTGTCAAACGCGCATGGCATTTGGATGCCCGGTGAAGGGATATCGGTATTCGGAATCGGGATGAACAAGTAATGCGTCTGGCATCCGACATCCCATCATCCGGCATCCAAATTGTGCAGAGTCCAAGTAATGCGTCTGGCATACTTCGACTTCCTAAGCTCATCCACGTGGTTCAGCTCAGTAACCGTCCGGCATCCCATCATCCGGCATCCAAATTGCGCAGAGTCCAAGTAAAGTATCCGGCATCCCACATCCGGCATCCGGAAGTAATAATTCTTAGCTAAGCAACTATCTTTATCAGCTAATATCGAATCATGTCCACAGAAACCCAAACTGACCGTCAATCTATCCTTCAGGACAATTTTGACTACACGCTCTTCTCATGGAGCAAGCAAAGCGGATTGAATCCAATCGCAGTAAAGCATGCAGAAGGTGTGTATCTCTATGACTATGATGGAAAACGCTATCTCGATTTTTCATCCGGCTTAATGAACGTAAATATTGGCCATGGCAACCAGCGGGTAACTCGCGCGGTCGTTGAGCAAATGCAACAGGTGAGTTTCGTCACACCATCCTGTGTCACAGAGGTCCGTGGTTTATTGGGAAAAAAACTGGCAGAGATTACACCGGGAAATTTGAAGAAAACATTTTTTACAGTGTGCGGCGCAACTGCTATTGAAAATGCAATTAAGCTGGCGCGGCTATATACCAGCAAGCATAAAATCATCGCCCGGTATCGTGCTTTTCATGGCGCTTCATATGGCGCAATGACAGCTGGGGGTGATCCAAGAAAATTGCCATCAGATTCACAACAGGTTCCCAACTTTATACATGTGGAAGATCCATATTGCTATCGATGTCCATGGGGAAAAGAAATAGCATGGTGCCAGCGCGAATGTGTGAGTCATATCGAGCGTGTCATTGAATTTGAAGGACCCGACAATATTGCAGCGATAATGATGGAAGGAGAAAGTGGATCTTCCGGTTGCATTAAATATCCTCCTGATTATCTACAAAAAGTCAGGGCACTTTGTGATAAATACAATATTCTCCTTATAGCGGATGAAGTCATGAGCGGATTTGGACGCACGGGGAAATGGTTTGGTGTAGATTATCACGAAGTTGTGCCTGATATGATTGCTACAGCTAAAGGAATTACTTCAGGATATCTGCCGCTGGGTGCATTGATTGTCACAGACAAAATCGCGGATTATTTCAATGATAAGCCATTGATGATCGGCCTTACCTATTCTGCTCATCCGGTGAGCTGCGCTGCCGGACTTGAAGTTTTAAATATTTATGAGGATGAACATTTAATTGAGAATGCCGTAGAAATGGGAAGCTATATTGAAGAACGAATGAAAGAATTAATGACGATACATCAGAGTATAGGTGATTTTCGCACGACCGGTTTATTAGGATGTATAGAGGTTGTAAAAAATCGCGAAACTAAAGAACCTATGGCTCCATACAATGCTTCGCCACAACAAATGGAAGTCATGAACAAGGTAGCCGGAAAGATCAAGGACCTGGGCATGTACACTTTTGTTAGGTGGAATTATATATTCACCTGTCCGCCATTGACGATTACAAAAGAACAAATTGATGAAGGATTGGCTATAATTTCTGAAGCTTTGAAAATAGCTGATGAAAAATATGAGGATATGAATAAAGGAGGAAACAAAAAAAAGGAGGACGCGGATTAGTTGAGAAAAATTATGATCTTTTAAGATTTGAATTCCTGTTGTTCGTGGATTTACAAAAAAAGAGGACGCGGATTTGTTAAGAAAAACTATGATCTTCTAAGATTGAATCCATGTGGTTTGGTGTTTGAATTAATTATGGCAATGACCTGTACGATTTGAGTTCATTGGAAAAGACCTTTCTTCTGCTTTCTCTTTTTACCTTACTGTACTTAAAAGAGAGATCATGCCAAGAATCATTAAATCCGGTCTTATCCAGATGTCCCTCCCGAAGACAGAGGGGGAAGGCACTATCCAGGAAATAGTCGATGCCATGGTGCAGAAGCACATTCCATACATCGAAGACGCCGGCCGACAGGGAGTACAGATATTGTGTCTCCAGGAAATATTCAACACACCTTATTTCTGCCCTGGCCAGGATAAGAACTGGTATGCGAGTGCTGAAACTGTTCCCGGTCCGACGGTCGAGATCATGCAGGAGTATGCGAAGAAATACAGCATGGTCATCATTGTTCCCATTTATGAAAAAGAACAAGCAGGTGTCTTATACAATACTGCTGCAGTGATAGATGCGGATGGAACCTATCTTGGAAAATATCGGAAGAATCATATACCTCATACTTCAGGCTTCTGGGAAAAATTTTTCTTCAAACCCGGCAACCTGGGGTATCCTGTTTTTCAAACACGCTATGCTAAAGTGGGTGTTTACATTTGTTATGATCGTCATTTTCCGGAAGGAGCAAGAGCTCTGGGATTGAATGGTGCAGAGATTGTGTATAATCCTTCAGCAACCGTAGCAGGACTCTCTCAGTATCTCTGGAAACTCGAACAACCTGCTCATGCTGCAGCAAATGGCTACTTTATGGGCTGCATCAACAGAGTAGGTTATGAAAAGCCATGGAATGTTGGAAAATTTTATGGCTCATCTTATTTCGTTGATCCCCGGGGACAAATCTTCGCCCAGGCTTCAGAAGAAAATGATGAATTGCTCATAGCAGATTTTGATCTCGATATGATTGAAGATGTGAGGAACGTTTGGCAGTTTTTCAGGGACAGGCGACCTGAGACGTATGGGAAGCTTGTTGAATTGTGAGACAGCCTCTGCGAAATTTTGTCATTTGGAGACGAAAGTTTCTGCTAAATTCCGATTTGAGATATGAGATGTGGGATTTGAGAAAACCAGATACAATTATTTACAGATGGTCTTTATTGAATTTTGGGTATTTAAGGATATCGTAACCAGTTAAAACAAAATATATGCA
>JBDSPM010000467.1:0-4760 GCA_039930325.1 Saprospiraceae bacterium | reverse complement strand
AGACCCGAACATCGCGATAACAGAAGCGGGCTTCAGGGCCCAAGAGAACCAAGAACACCACAGGAGCCGCGTGAACCTCGTGAGCCGCGCGAAAATCGTGATCAACGACCTCCACAGGAACAACGCGAACAAAGAAATCAACGACCTCCTCTTGAGCCGCGAGTTCCTAATGAACCACGCGAACCACGCATTCCAAATGAACCACGTGAACCTCGCGTCCCTAATGAGCCTCGTGAACAAAGAGAACCACGGATTCCAAATGAACAAAGAGAACCACGGATTCCAAATGAACAAAGAGACAATCGCGTGCAGGAGGAATCAAGGCAACAACCGGAAAGAGGTAATCAATCTCAACCGATAGACAACCGGAACCTACCACCACAGCGTGATCTTCATCGTGAAGCACGCGAGCGCTTCAATGTAGAAGTGGATGGTATCATCGAAGGTGAAGGCGTACTTGAGATGATGTCTGATGGATATGGATTTTTACGCTCATCTGATTACAACTACCTTTCTTCACCTGATGACATTTATGTATCACCATCGCAAATAAAATTGTTTGGTTTGAATACAGGTGATACCGTCAAAGGGGCTATACGTCCTCCGAAAGAAGGTGAAAAATATTTTGCATTACTCAGAGTAAGCACTGTCAATGGAAAGACGCCTGATGAAGTCAGGGATCGTGTTCCATTCGATTACCTGACGCCCTTATTTCCAACTGAAAAATTCAACCTGCTAACACATCCCGGTGGAAAAGATTATGGCAACCGGATGATAGATCTTTTCACTCCGCTTGGTAAAGGACAGCGTGGACTGATCGTGGCACAACCAAAAACAGGAAAGACATTTCTGTTGAAGGACATAGCCAATGCCATAGCGGCTAATCATCCTGAAGTATTTCTGATCGTTCTGCTGATTGATGAGCGTCCTGAGGAAGTAACAGACATGCGCCGCAGTGTAAAAGCAGAAGTGGTTTCATCCACCTTTGATGAGCCTGCGGAAAATCACGTGCGCGTGGCAAATATCATACTTGAAAAAGCTAAACGTCTTGTAGAGTGTGGTCATGATGTGGTCATACTGTTGGATTCAATAACACGTCTTGCCAGGGCATATAATACAGTAGCGCCTTCAAGTGGAAAAGTACTTTCAGGTGGTGTGGAAGCAAATGCATTACACAAGCCAAAACAATTCTTTGGTGCTGCACGGAATATAGAGCATGGTGGTTCGCTGACAGTTCTTGCGACGGCTTTGATTGATACAGGTTCTAAAATGGACGGCGTCATCTTTGAGGAATTCAAGGGTACTGGTAATATGGAACTTCAGCTTGACCGTACATTGGCTAATAAGCGAATGTATCCTTCCATTGACCTCACAAAATCAAGCACACGTCGTGAAGAGCTTCTGCTGGATGATGCGATCCTTCAACGGATGTTTGTATTGCGTAATTATCTCGCGGATATGAAGCCGGACGAAGCTATGGAATTCCTTCGCAAGCACATGATCAATACCAAGACCAACGAGGAATTCCTGATCTCTATGAACGGATAACTGAAATACGAAGTACGAATATCTTATCAGGGTTTCTGAAGTATTATTGGAATATTGTCCCCCTTTCGCGAGCGCTGAAGCTATTTTTGCGAAGGTGCTAGGGGATTAGGGGAAAAGCATTGGGTATTTCCCAAAAATGAGTACATTTGTGCCCGCTTTTAGATGAGCGACTACCATCATAAACAGGTATAACAGCGATGAAAAGGACATTTCAACCATCCCGAAGGAAAAGAGTCAACAAACATGGGTTCCGCAGCCGTATGAGTACGAAGAGCGGACGGAAGGTCCTTAATGCACGTCGTGCAAGAGGTCGTCATAAGCTGAGCGTTTCTGACCAGATGAGAGTCAAGTAATCCTTTCCAGGAATACAAGCCCGTTAAATCAGGGTAGCTCTCTATTTTTTCAATATATAAATCGTTGGTTTCAAATTTTTTACATTTCTTTTGACAGGAAATGAAACGGTTCACACTCTCTAAGCAGGAAAGGCTTTCTTCTAAAAAAGATATTGACTTCCTATTTGCCGAGGGCCAAAGCCTTACCAAATATCCTATAAGACTGGTTTGGCGCGAAACGGTTCTTATTCCTGAAGAGTCATCTGTCAGAGCTATGTTTTCTGTTTCAAAAAAGAAATTTCCAAGAGCTGTTGATCGCAATCGTGCAAAACGCCTCATGAAAGAGAGTTACAGGCTGATCAAACCTGATCTGCTGACGGACATACCACAGCAGAAATCATATCACCTCGCTTTTATGTACACCGGCAGTGAGCTATTGGATTTTGTAGTTATACAAAAGAGCATTGCCATTGCGTTAGAACGGTGGACAAAAAAATGTCAACAGGAATAAGATGAAAATAACCTGCCTTGTTTTTCTTTTTAGTATCTCTTTCTTTTCATTCCTCTCGGGACAAAAATTTCTGATCATCGAAAGGTCAGGAACTCCGCGTACAAAACGTTTCACGGTGTTTGATGAAATTACATTCCAGTTAAAAGATGATGATAAAGGTTGGTATCAACGCCAGATCCTGGATCTGAATGCTGATGCGCAATTAATTTTATTGGGAGACACATGGATTCCGATTTCTGACATCACGAGGATCCGCATGTCAAATCAACGATTATTAGTGAGCATTCTGGGAGGCGCCTTGCAGGGCGGTGGCATATCCATGATGCTTGGAGATGCTTGGTATACGATCAGGGGCAAACCTGAATATACACAGGGTGGACTTGAGTTTGGACTAGTCAACATTGCGGTAGGCACTGCGATACGTTTGCTTTGGGGGCCGATCAAATACAGCCTGGGAAACAAAACACGACTACGGGTTATTGATGTAACCTTTGGCACCAGGAATTCGTGAAATACTAATGATGATTTATAATTTGTCTTTGAACCCTGCTCACCTTCCTTGTCGCCGTGAGCACAATTTTTGTACTATTTTCTTGATTAATATTCACTGTAGCATCCAGGTAAGCATCATGAGACACGGTCAGTGGCTGATCAATCACAGCCGGTAATGGAAAACTACCAAAGTCGTAAACGCCATTTTCGTCTGTGATTTTCTCAACGTTATTGAATCTTACTATCGCTCCGGCTATTGGCTCACCCCCTGCATTCAACACATTTCCTTTCATCTGAAACGGCACTCTTGTGTACGATGGGCTAACCTCGAGCGTTGATATTTCATTCGAAAAATTTGCACGCGAAAAATGCAAGCTTTGAAGTTCCTCAAAATCCCTTTTAGCAACGGGTTTGTATTCCTTTAATTTGCCGTTCCTGTTTTTGACCACTAATTCGGCTCTTTGAAGACGTACAGTTTGATCGCCTTTTTCATATTTATTCACATTTCCTTTGATCTCGTATTGTTCGGGAGATTTAATACGAGACTCGTACGCACTTAACAATTCTGATTGTGCCTCAAATATGTGTACGGTGTCATTTTGATGGGAGAATAAATCAATTTTACGCTCTATCGCCATCAATGCAAGATCATTGCCAACAGCGTGACTTATTTTATCAAGTGAAATGAGAGCAGAGGCTGTATCCATGTAATGCAGGTTTACCTCTGCCAGATCTAATTGCATTCGCTGATAAGCTTCGGTAGTATGGGAAGTATTATATTTTTCCGCCATGCCCATCAGTATAGCAGGAAGCTCAGGTAAGTTTTTTTTGAGGGCGCACGCAACACACATATTGTAAAGTACGAACGCCGATTTATTGTCTTCTGTCAATGTGGTAATCAGTGTGTCGAGAGATTTTAAGGATTTTACTTCGTACGTAAACGATTTAAGAGAATGATCTCCGGCGCCATATGGGAAAATATTGAAATCAGCTACATAACCGGTTCCTTCCTGTAAAAGGCTTCCTGTTAAATTAAAATCATAATTACACAAGCCTGGCAGGCTATCCCGGTCAATGCTGTTATTGTGAATGACAGAACTGAATTTGTTAATATTAATGGCATGGAGGTAGGATTGGATTATTGTGGCTTCCCGAATGTTTTCATACAGCCATGTATTAAAATCGGACATATCCGGAATGGTGGAAAAATCACCGATGACGAAATTACATTTATTTGCCTCTATAGGTTTTATAGATGCACAGCTATATCCCTGCACGTTGCCAAAAATTTTATCCCTGAATAGAAATCCAACAATTAAAGCAAGAATGACAAATAATATAAAAATATATTGAACCCAATTTGCTTTTTTCGGATTAAATGGAAATTTACTTTTCGCAATTTCAGGATCGTTAATGATCATGAAATATTCATTCAATGGTTCTGTTTCGGCTACTTCATCACCTCCTCCTTCCGACCTGGTTCTTGAAACTTTAGGGTTAGTCAAATTGCAGCCGGCTATTGCATTTTCAAAAGCATCTTCATACGTATTTTCGGATTGTACCAGAGAAGTAAAAAAATCCAGTATGAATTTGCTCGCAACCTCATCATCAATTTTAGACCTGGTTCCAATGACCACAGGAACTTCAGATAATTTTCTGACGATATTTTCATTTTCACAACCATTCAGAACTATGCACTCCAGCTTCTTGCTGGAATTAATAACATTGAAAAACCTGCTGACATCATCACTTTTGAAATCTTTATCAGGAAAGTCAAGCCCGCTCTGCCCGGAGTGTCCACTGAAATGAAACAGTCTGATTTGTTTCTGGTTAGCAATGATGTACGAAGTTAATTTTTCTATTTTTTCATCATATAC
>JBDSPM010000466.1:0-6125 GCA_039930325.1 Saprospiraceae bacterium | reverse complement strand
ACAGGCGGTGGTAAATCGTTGTGCTATCAGGTACCAGCCGTTTGCATGGAAGGAGTGACCATCGTAATTTCTCCTTTGATAGCCCTCATGAAGGATCAGGTGGCAAGATTAAAGCAACTAAACATTCCATGTGATGCTATTTATTCTGGAGTAGGTAGCAAAGAGATCGACCGCATCCTTGATAATGCAAGATTTGGAAATACAAAGCTTTTGTATGTTTCCCCTGAGCGTTTGAAAACAGAAATCTTTCAGGCACGTGTGACAGCTATGAATGTCCGCCTGATTGCTGTTGACGAAGCTCATTGCATTTCACAGTGGGGACATGATTTCAGACCTTCTTATCTCGATATTGGAGATCTACGACAGTTGCTGCCAGGCGTCCCTTTGCTTGCCCTTACCGCAACAGCTACCACTGAAGTCACGAAAGAGATCATTGAACGTCTTGAATTGAAAGAGGTGGTTGTGATCAGGGATAGTTTCGCAAGGCCCAATCTTCGTTATCATGTCATTCCGAGGGAAGATCAATTACCCTACATAGAAAGGATGCTGCTCAAAAGTCAAGGATCAGCTATTGTATATGTTCGCCATCGCCGTCTCTGCCGTGAATTGTCAGACTGGCTTAGGACAAAGGGAATCAGGGCCGGAGCATATCACGGCGGTATGGAAATGAAAGAAAGGGATTTCATGCAGGAAGACTGGATAAAGAATCAGACCCGCGTGATAGTGGCTACGAATGCGTTTGGAATGGGTGTAGATAAAAGTGATGTGCGGTTAGTAATTCATTTTGATTTACCACCGGGCATTGAAGAATATTACCAGGAAGCGGGCAGGGCAGGGCGTGATGGAATAGAAGCCTATTGCGTCATCGTAGTGAAGCCATCCAGTATAAAAAATCTTGTACAGAAAGTTGAAGGTAGCTTTCCCGATATCACAGAGTTGAAGAGAGTCTATAAGTCGCTTCATATCTACCTTGACCTGGCTGTAGGATCCGGTAAAGGAGAAACATTTGATTTCGACTTTTCTGCATTTATTTCCAGGTTTGGATTACGTAGCGCAGAGACCTACCAGGCCCTGGATATTATTGCAAAGGATGGATGGTTTGTGATTGATGAAACAGCTCTTCGCGGAAGTATGGTTCAAATCGTTACAGATGCAGAAACTTTGTACTCACACCAGGTTGCCGATACATGGGTAGATCAACTTACAAAGGCTCTTTTGAGAGGGTATGAGGGTCTATGGTCTGCACCGGTTCAAATCCAGGAAGCCAGGATAGGGCGTTTTCTGAATTGGGAAGAAAAAGAAGTTATTCAGAAATTATATCATTTGCATGAACTCGGATTGATCATGTACCAGCGGCCTAAGGCCAGGAACCAAATTACGTTGATACGAGAAAGAGTACCTGATCAGAATTTCAATATTGATATGAAATCATACTTGTTCAGGAAAGAAAAAGCAATTTCCAGGATGAATACAATGGTGTCCTATCTGCAGGATGAAGTGGAATGCAGGGAAATATTTATCAGGAAATATTTTGGGGAAATAAATACGATACCCTGTGGGCATTGTGATCGTTGTCGCCAGAAAGAAAAACAAACAGGATCCTGGATGGAAACTATAACGCTTGCGTTGAAGGAACATGACGGAATTACTGTAAAGGATTTCCTGGCCCAGTATCAAATTGAACAACAGGTTACCATCAAAAAAGAACTACGTCAACTGGCGGATGAACATAAGATCAGGATCATTGAGGATAAGATATTCAGAAGAAAATAACCCATGCTGAAAGACAAACGAATCCTTCTGGCAGTGACCAATGATCTGACGCATGACAGAAGGATGTTTCGTATATGCAGCTCACTAGCTAAGGATGGTGCGGATGTAGTTTTGATTGGACGTAAATTGAAATCATCAGCATCCTTTTTTCCTAAAGGGTTTTCGGGAGTAAGGTTAAAATGCTTTTTCAACAAAGGGCCATTGTTTTATATTGAATACAACAAACGATTATTCATTTATTTATTATTCCATCGTTTCGATATTTCGTGTGCATGTGATCTGGATACTGCATTAGGTGTTCGTTGGGCTTGTTTTTTAAAAAAACGTAAATCCGTTTATGATGCACACGAATTTTTTACTGAAGTTCCTGAATTAACAGGACGCCATTTTATAAAAAGGGTTTGGGAATGGATTGCAAAAAGTACGATTCCTCGATTTGATCTCTGTTACACAGTTGGTGAGGAGCTTGCAACTATTATGGGCAACAAATATCAAACAGAATTTAAGGTCATCAGAAATATTGCACCTTATCAGCCATCTTCTGTTGATTTAATTCCAATTTATCTCCGAAAAAAAATTCTTCTTTATCAGGGTGCTTTGAATGTAGGTCGTGGCTTGCAAGAATGTATTAAAGCCGTGTCAAAGTTACAAGAATGGGAATTCTGGCTTGCAGGAGAAGGGGATATCACCGAACAATTAAAGGCATTGACGAAACAATTGGGACTTGAACAGAAAGTAAAATTTCTGGGCTGGGTGCATCCTGATGATTTGCCTTCTCTCATGCATGAAGCAAAGTTAGGTATCAATATGCGGGAGAAAGGCAGTCTGAATGATTATTATTCTTTACCCAATAAATTTTTTGACTGCATACACGCCGGCCTTCCGTCTATCAATATGAATTATCCTGAATACAAAAGTGTAAATGAAAAATATCCATGTTCTATTCTTCTGGATGAAGTATCCGTCGAGTTCATCGTTTCATCTATCCAGCATCTCGACCATCATCCGGAAGAATTAGAGATCATGTCAGCAGCCTGCATTGAAGCCGCAAAGGAATTCACCTGGAAAAAAGAATCGGAGAAGCTTAGAGATTACTATAATTTGCTTTAATAACATCATAATTAATTTGGAGTAACTATTCCCAAACATAACGCTCATCATAATCAATTTTGTATTTTTTAAGAAAGCCACGATACTCATCCTGAAATGTCTTTTTATCGTGATGAATTTTTTGATTTGCGATGTAGTTCATCACGACATCAACCTCTCTTGGATATACAGAAAATGCACCATATCCATCCTGCCAATAAAAATTGGACAATTCATCACTTTTCGTTTTTATCCATTTAGATGAAGATGATTTGACATCTTCCACCAATTTCATAAGTGCTATTTTTTTTGAAAGCATACATAATATGTGTATGTGATCTATATAGCCTCCAACTTTAATAGGTTGGCATTCCAATTTTTTGCAAGTACCACCTAAATATGTATGCAATTCGAATTCTACATGAGGCAGAATAAGTGGAGCTCTGTATTTGGTACTGAAAATGATATGGATGTAGTTCTTAACGAGTGACTGTCCCATGCGTTTTGATTCCGCCCCTTCAGGGCTTTAAAAGGTGAAGTTTGCTTTCCGATGGGTGATACCCATCGATGACGGATAACACCCTTTCGGGGCTACTAAAATTATGATATTTTTCGGAGTTTCTCTTATTACAAGGTATAGCCTATGGATTCTGATCGCAGGGTGCAGGCCTGTGATCACCCAGCCCTGAAGGGGCACAATTCGACAACATAGGGTGCAGCCCTATGGATTCTGATCACCGAGTGCAGCCTGTGATCACTCAGCCCTGAAGTGGTGCAATCCCATAACATAGGGTGCAGCCGTATGGATTCTGATCACTGAGTGCAGTCCGGTGCTCACCCAACCCTGAAAGGGCGCTATACTATAGGGCAAATTCACCCCTTCAATTCATCATCCAACTTCCCCGCAAGATCAAGAAGAAATGCATACTCCAACGCAGTCTCTTTAAATTGTCTGAATCTTCCCGAAGCCCCTCCATGACCAGCCTCCATATTCGTCGACAGCAACAATGGATTTTTATCGGTCTTCATGGCACGCAGTTTCGCTACCCACTTGGCCGGTTCCCAATACTGAACCTGTGAATCATGCAGACCGGTAGTCACCAACATCGGCGGATAATTCTTCGCCTCGACATTGTCATATGGCGAATAGGTCATCATGTAATCGTATGATTCTTGTTCTTTCGGATTTCCCCATTCATCAAACTCACCGGTAGTCAAAGGAATACTTTCATCCAACATTGTGGTAACAACATCTACGAAAGGGACGGCGGCTATGATGCCTCCCCACATTTCCGGAGCCATATTATATACCGCTCCCATCAGTAAACCACCTGCAGAGCCACCCATGGCGTATAATTTTTTTGGATCAGCATATTTATTTGCTGTCAGGTATTTACCACAATCAATAAAGTCAGTAAACGTATTTTTCTTTTTTAACAACTTGCCATCTTCATACCATTGCCGGCCCATTTCTTCTCCGCCGCGAATATGTGCTATAGCGAATACAAACCCCCTGTTCAATAAGCTCAGCCTGGACATACTGAAATTTGGATCCATACTGATACCATACGATCCATATCCATACAACAGGCATGGACTGGTGCCATCCATTGGCGTATCCTTATGATAAACGATAGATACAGGAACTTCTACACCATCATGAGCTTTCACCAGGATACGTTCACTTCTATAATCCGCCGAATTGAATCCACCTAATACCTCTTGCTGCTTCAATAAAGTTTTTTCATGGGTATTCATGTTGTAATCATAGGTCGTATTAGGCGTAGTCATGGATTGATAATTCAGTCGCAGGATATCCGTATCGAATTCCGGATTTACAGAAGTAGAAGCGATGTAAGCCTTCTCTCCAAATTCGATGTAATGCTCTTTTCCATGGGTAGGAATGACTCGTATTTGAGTAATACCCGCTTTCCTTTCTGATAATACAAGGAAATCTTTGAATACATCTACTCCCTGGAGCAGCACATCACTGCGGTGCAGGATTACTTCTGTCCAGTTGTCAATACCAGTGGCATTTATAGGTGTTTTCATCAACCTGAAGTTCTGTGCATCCTTGTTTGTTCTCACATACCATATATCACCATAATGCTCGATATCGTATTCTAGTTTTTTTGTACGTGGTTGGAATATTTTGAATTCACCATTTGGCTGATCAGAGGGCAACACCCGGTATTCCTGGCTTAAAGTGGAAGAGGAACCTATAACAATATATTTTTTGGATTTCGTTTTATATACAAACGCACTGTAGGTCTCATCATTCTCTTCAAATAGTAATTTATCATCCGATACAGGCGTTCCTATGACGTGTTTCCAAATTCTGTATTCACGTAAGGTCGCTTCCTTTGTTGTGTAAAAAAATGTTTTGTTATCGGCCGCCCATGTCGCTCCTCCTGAAGTATTTGGAATAACATCGGATAACAAAGCACCGGTTTCAAGATTTTTTATTCGCAAGGTATATATCCTCCTGCTCAGGGTATCTTCTCCATACACTAATAGTTTATTGTCCGGGCTGACACTGCGTCCTGCAACAGCATAATAATCATACCCTTTTGCAAGATGATTGACATCCAGCATGATTTCTTCAGGTGCATCCATCGTTCCTTTACGACGGCTATGAATCGGGTATTCCTGGCCTTCTTCATATCGTGTGATATAGAAATATCCATTGTCTTTATATGGAACGGACATATCCGTTTGCTTTACGCGCCCTACCATCTCATCATACAGTTTTTGCCGGAAAGCCTTTGTATGAGACATCATGGTGTCGAGGTACGTGTTCTCTGAAGTTAGATAGGTGATGACTTCAGGATTTTCACGGTCATTAAGCCAGTAATAAGGATCATTTCGTACATGACCCAGCGTCGTTAGTTCTTTTGGCTTTTGGGCAACAGTCGGTGGCGGGATATTCTTTTCCATCATATTCATAAGAGGACTCGAAACATTAGCAATTCTATCGGAGGGAGACTTGCAATCCGATAATAAATTAAGAATCAGTATTCCGAAAATAAAAGATGTTGGTTTCAGGATTTTCATGGGTTTTGGTATTGGATTCGATTATCAGTAAAATATAGAATTCAATCGCATGGAAATAATTCTATCTGATTCGCAAACATAATGAACATTCAAACCAAAAAAGAATCTTCAGTACAAAAAGACATTTTCCGTTAAGGTCCGACTGCATGGCCTGCATTTGGTGCAATTTCATTTTTGATTCCGAAAGTACAAGTGACTATACTTTACAT
>JBDSPM010000465.1:0-4564 GCA_039930325.1 Saprospiraceae bacterium | reverse complement strand
GGGCGTTTTTCTGACCGATTGAAAGAACTCGGCATACCGTATCCGCAGTATGGCGTAGCGACGGATGTTGATGCGGCCATCAGGGTAGCTAAAGAAGTAGGTTATCCGGTGCTTGTACGGCCGTCTTATGTACTCGGTGGTCAGCGCATGAAGATCGTCATCAATGATCATGACCTGGAACGTCACGTGCTCAGCATATTCAAGCACATGCCTGACAACAAAGTGTTGATTGATCAATTCCTCGAGCGCGCGAAAGAAGCTGAGATCGATGCGATATGTGATGGCGACGATGTGCATATCATGGGCATCATGGAACATATCGAGCCGGCAGGAATTCATAGTGGTGATAGCTCAGCAGTTTTGCCGCCTTACAGCCTTACACCTTCAGCAATAGATCATATGATCGAATATGCACGAAAGATTGCATTTGCGCTCAATATCAGAGGCCTCATCAATATTCAGTTTGCGATCAAACCGTCACGCGGAGGATCGGAAGAAAAAGTATATGTGATAGAAGCTAATCCGCGCGCCTCACGTACTACACCCTTCATAGCAAAAGCATATAAATTGCCTTACCTGAATATCGCAACCAAGATCATGCTGGGCACACATAAGCTGAAGGATTTTAATTTTGAAAAGCAGCTAAATGGATATGCCATCAAAGTGCCGGTTTTCTCTTTTGACAAATTTCCCAATGTGGATAAGCGCCTTGGACCTGAAATGAAGAGCACCGGGGAAGCTATTCAATTCATCGATGACCTCACGGATCCGTTTTTCAGAGAACTAGAGCGAAACCGTAATATGTATCTTTTTGAATAGTAAGAATTAATGTAATAATACAGGGCAAAATTTGCTCTTTTTGATTTCCAATTGGGCATTAAAAATGACTCAAATAAACTGTCAGATGGACGGCATTTACACTATTCATTTCCAATAAAATGAGGGACTGTGGAACCTATAGTGTCATTTCTTATACTTACCAGACGTTCTTCAATAGCTACTCGTATAAATTTAGTAACATTGTGGACTATTTTCCCATAACTATCGATTACTAAGTTGGTTAAAATAAGAATTTATGATAAGACGATTACTCCTCATCAGTATCCTCTCTTCGTTCGGGCTCGCCGCCTGGAGTCAATCATCCCTGGAAGGTAAAGTCACAGATGCAAAGACAGGAGAGACTGTCATATTTGCCAATGTAATCATATTTAAAGATGGGAATCTCAAGACAGGGACAACCACCGATACAGATGGGAATTATGTATTCTCCTCCCTTGATCCCGGCACCTATGATGTACAGGTAAGCTATACAGGGTATCCCGATCAAAAACAAACCGGTGTTGTCGTTCTTGCAGGCAAAGCGATCAGGCTGGATTTTAAAATGGATGCAGGCGTCCTTCTCGGCGATGTCGTGGTCAAGGCGTATAAGGTTCCCTTAATCGAACAGGACAACACCACGCAGGGTGGAGTCAAGACAGCCGAGCAGATCAAAAATCTCCCCGTTAAGAGCATCAATGCTATTGCAGCTACTACTCCAGGCTTATCCAGTATAGATGGGGGCTCAATCAATATCCGCGGATCACGATCGGATGCGACTAATTATTACATCGATGGTATCAGGGTCAGTAGCACCAACCTGATTCCGCAATCTGAGATCGAACAGCTCCAGGTCATCACAGGTGGAATAGAATCCAGATATGGAGATGTGACAGGCGGTTTGATATCCTTAACCTCGAAAGGTCCTTCTTCGAAATTTTCAGGTTCTGTTGAAGTCGAATCTTCCGAACTCACTGATCCATATGGATATAATCTTTTCGATGCCAATGTCAGCGGCCCCATTCTGAAAAATAAAACTACTAATCAAACTATCCTTGGTTTCCGCCTCTCAGGTCAATTCAGAAAAAATGAGGATTCCGATCCACAGGCATTCGGTGGATACAGGGCTACTGCTGATGCCATCAGTCGCATATCAGCAAATCCGGTAACCAATGTAAATGGCGCACCCACTTTGCTTGCAGAACAATTAGAAGCAAGCGATGTAGAGCTTCTTAAATCAAGACCCAATACGGCTTTGACGCGCTATGATTTCACAGGCAAGCTTGATCTGAGGGTAAATAATGATATAGATCTTACTGTCGGAGGCAGCTATTATAATTCAACACAAAATTTTTCACCTAACAGGGCATGGAATCTACTCAACTGGCAAAACAATCCTTATGTTGACAGAGATGGATTTCTTATGAACTTCCGTTTCAGACACCGTATTGGTACAAAGACCTATGATGCCAATGCAGCACCGGCTTTAATTCGAAACATCTCTTATACGCTTCAGTATGGTTATGAAAAGAACCTGTATGAATCAGGTGATTCCCGATATAGGGATAATTTGTTTGATTATGGGTATGTAGGCAAATTCGATGTGAACTGGATTCCTTCAGTAGGATTAGCTCAGGATTCAACCAGTCCGTTTGTTACACAGATTCTGCCGGGTGTATATGCAGAACATTTTGGAAACACCGAAACATTCACTAGCGAAGGGTACACACCTTCTACGACCATCAATCCTCTTTTGAATAATTACAACATTGGTGAAGATGTCACCAACTTTAGAAACTATTCTGCATACAATGGTTTTTGGTCAAACACAGTGAGTAGTGTTTTCTCAAGCCTTCATACCAGCACAGGTGCTATCTACAATCTATTTGATAAAAGAGATAATGATATTCATACAGGCACATTGAATGCTTCTTTTGACCTATTCCCGGGAGGCTCTGATAAAGGAAGACATAATATCCAGTTCGGAATTATCTACGAGCAAAGACAAACGAGGCGATGGGCGATGAATCCAAGAGACCTTTGGAACACGATGCGATTTGCTGCTAATGATGCCCATATTGTAGGCCTGGACAGCACGCAGATTATAGGAATTGATTCACTGGATGTTCTATTGCCCGGCGGACAATCAGGAACCTTTGCAGTCAATTTATATCAAACACTCGTAGTGGAACAACCGAACTTGCTTTTTTATAAAAAAGTTCGCGAGCTCACCGGCCAGTCCCTTCATGATTATGTCAACATTGATGGCCTTAATCCGGATGATCTGAGTCTTGACATGTTTGCTGCGGAAGAGTTGACCAATCGCAAAGCAATCACCTACAATGGCTATGATTACCTCGGCAATAAATTACCATTTTCGGTAAGCTTTGATGATTTCTTTACCACGGAAGACGCTGAGGGGAGACGAACACTTCCTGTTGCTGCTAATAAACCAAATTATAGCGCTGCCTATATCCAGGATAAATTCACCTTCAAGGATATCATCTTCAGGTTAGGACTTCGGGTGGATCGCTATGATGCCAATACGAAAGTTTTAAGAGATCCATATTCACTTTATCAGATCATTTCAGCAAGTGACTTCTATGGTCTGCCAGATGTGACGGATCCAAGACCTGTTGCTGTACAGGAAAATTGGAAAGTCTATGTTGTATCTGAGGGGTCTACAGACGTAAGGGCATTCAGAGACGGCGATCAATGGTATACCGCAGAAGGAAGTCCTGTGAATGATGGCTCTGAAATATTCGGTAATGAAATTCCCAGCCCCTATTTTGTAGAACAAAATTCTGCAAACCGGAATATCAAGAGCCGTGATTTTGATCCGGATGGTTCATTCGTAGATTATACACCACAGGTGAGCTGGATGCCCCGATTAGCATTTTCATTTCCCATATCGGATGAGGCTAATTTCTTTGTTCATTATGATATTCTTGTTCAGCGCCCGCCATCCAATACGATTGCAACCGCGCTTGATTATTATTACTGGGCAGATGGACCTCCGGCTAATAACCCCGATCTAAAGCCGGAAAAAACAATAGACTTTGAAGTGGGCTTCAAGCAAAAGATCACTAATTCAAGTGCCATTACACTCAGCGCTTACTATAAGGAATTGAGAGATATGATTCAGGCGCAGAGATATCGTTATGTCCCTGGTGTACCGGGCAATAGTTATGATTCTTATGGCAACCAGGATTTCGGAACTGTCAAAGGATTCTCCTTTAGTTATGATTTACGTAGGACAGCAAACCTTGAAATGACCGCTGCTTATACATTACAATTCGCAGATGGAACTGGTTCGGACGCTAATTCACAAGGGGGCACCAGTCCATTGAACTCAAGGGGAAATGTCAGATATCTTTCACCATTGAGTTTTGATGAAAGACACAGGATAGCTGCTAACGTTGATTACAGGTATGGAAGCGGTCCACAATACAATGGGCCCCGATTGTTTGGAAAGGATGTTTTTTCAAATGCTGGTGTCAGCATGCAGGCGAGTGCAGCATCAGGAAGACCCTACACACATGAGCAAAAGCCCCAGATTTTTGATAGCCAGGGCGTAGGCGGTGCCATCAATGGTGCTCGTTTTCCCTGGAATTTCTCAATCGATCTCAGAGTTGACAAATCTTTCGGCCTGTTAAGTGAAACAGCCCAGCATCAACTATATGCTAATGTATATGTGCGCGTTGAAAATCTGCTTGATGCCAGAAATATCATAGGTGTATATAAAGCA
>JBDSPM010000464.1:0-4705 GCA_039930325.1 Saprospiraceae bacterium | reverse complement strand
TCCCTCTCCACTATGCGCGATCGGTGATATGTTGGATCTGTCTACCTTATTTGTGGCTGGAGAGGTAGGCTCATGGGCTGTAAGCAGCTCTCCGCCCGGTTCAAATCCTGCCACTCTTTCAGGAAATATCTTCACAACAAATTCATCCGATCCGGGTAATTATATAGTCACCTATACACTTGATAATCCTCAGACCGGATGTCCGTTCACTTCAAGTGAAACGGTCACAGTTTTAGATATAATCATTCCAAATGCTGGCCCTGATATCACCAATTGTGGCCCGGGGGTCATTGCACTCATTGGCATGCCGGCTCCCATTTCTCCGGTTTCGATTCTATGGCATTCACTGGGAGATGGAACATTTTCAAATGCATCATCACAGGCTACGATTTATACACCCGGATCGCTTGATTCGATTTCTTCGGTGATTTCCATTGTTTACAAAGTGATAGATCCCATTTGTGGTAATCAATCCGATACAATGAATTTGTTTTTCAATTCATCACCTTTTGCAATTTTCCCCAACGACACATTTTATATTTGCAATGAAACTGATAAGGGTTCTATTTTAAACTTTCCGTCGTTGATCACAGGAGGTGATGTGAATGGGATCTGGACAAACACCAGCGGTGTTCCGGTTAATTTTTCTAATCCTGCTTCAGTGGATTTCAATGGAATTGCTGAGGGCTTTTACACATTCACGTATCAAACCAATTCTGCAATTCCGCCTTGCCAGAATACTTCTTACACCATCGTTGTCTCAGTTCGCATTTGCCTTTGTCCTATCATCACTATACAATCTTTACCAGGAGGTATATGCAATAGCCAGCAGGATCTGGCACTGAATGCATTTGTTATGGCAGGTGCGCCCGGAACATGGGCGGTCCTGAGTACTCCGCCAGGCAATAACCCGGCTACTGTGGTGGGAAATAATCTGCAGATCCTGGGAGTTGACCCAGGAATATATGCGCTGCGGTTCACATTTGATTCAGCGCCTATTGTGTCTTGCCCTGACAGTGCTGATATTCAAGTCCTCATTCAGGATGCTCCTACTATATCAATTACATCAGATACAGCTATTTGTGGTGTAGGTGATATTTCACTGAATGCATCTCTCGGCGGATCAGCTACGAATGCAGTTTGGTTTACGTCAGGAACTGGCATTTTTGATAATGTGATTTCTCTGAATCCGGTTTATACACCTTCAAATGGAGACCTTGCTTCCGGACAGATCCGCCTTATATCAAAGACAGTCGATACGCTTGGATTTTGCCAGGATGCTTTGGATACCATGTTTGTAAATTTTGCTTCCCCGCCATTTGTCAATTGGAGTTCACTTATGGATACTATATGTAATCAGGCAGACAGTGGCTCAGTTATCAATTTACTTTCACATATCATTGGAGGTGATCCATCAGGAAGCTGGTCGGATCTGGATGGTGCTTCAGTGAATCTTTCTAATCCTGCTAATGTAAATTTCGATGGAGTGCCACCAGGAATTTATCATTTCAAATATTTGACTCAAAGCGCGGTCTCGCCTTGCATGGATGTCAGTTATATTTTCCAGGTACTGGTGGAAGATTGTGCATGTCCATATCTTGAAATATCCGATATCACCAATACGATTTGCATACCTTCTTCAATTGATCTGGATGCATTGATTGTAAAAGCTGCTCCCGGAAACTGGTCAATCATAAGCGGACCATTTGGCACGTGGCCGGTCATTGCGGGAAATACAGTTGTTACTGACAATGCAGATGTAGGTTCCTATAGGTTGAAATATTCTTTGACAGATTCGGTCGTCGGTTGTGCTGCATCAAAAGTTATTTCTTTCACACTTGATGCCAGTCCTGTAGTCATGTCAACTTCAATTGATTGCGATGCCGACCTCCTGCATTATTCCGTGGCGGTTACGACAAATGCAATCACATTAAATTCAGATTTTGGGACAGTCGTTTCTTCTTTACCCGGGGTATTTACCATTCAATCGATTCCGGCCGGGCAAAATATTGTATTGCAATTGAATTCATCATTCGGAAGTTGCACATCTTCTTTCTCTTTGACTGCTCCTGATTGTTCGTGTACACTCATGATTGAAGACTTAGCTGATACTATATTTTTATGCAAGGGAGATACATTTACACTTATTCCGCTTGTAACCAATGCTACCGGAATTCCGTTTAACACCTGGATAGGTCCGGGTTTTTCTGTTCAACGGCCTTCTTTTAAAATATTCAAGGATGGTACATTTATCTGGTCAGTGAAAGACTCCTTGTGTGAGAGAAGGGACACATTTACTGTCCACGTGTATGATGCGGTTGTTCCTGAATATGTTTTACTCCCACCTTTTTGTCCGGGAGGTAGTGATGGCATGATCATTATAAATAGTATATCTCAGGGGATAGATCCTTTCTCTGTTCAATTGGATAATGGCTCTGTGTTTATAATTTCTGCTTTTCCTGATACACTTAAATTAGTTTCTGCAGGACTTCACACCCTGATCATTTCAGATCTGAATGGTTGCGAATCATCCTACGCAGTGACAGTTCCTGATCCTACAGACAGATTTTTGAATTTAGGACCCGATATTACCATTACAAAAGGTGATAGTGTGTTGATCACACCTCAGCTGATAAATCTTGCGGTCTCAAATTTCCTTTGGAATGGAAATCCTTTTAATCTTGGCCTTCAACCGCAATGGATTATACCTGAAGAAACGACTTCCCTTTTGCTGACAGTCACTGATAGTTCAGGATGTACTTTTCAGGATGACATTCTAATCACGGTTATTACCGAGCAGCATTTTTATTTACCAACTATATTTTCTCCGAATGGGGACCAGGTGAATGATTTGTTCATCATAGAAACCTCTTCTGATCAAGTCAATATTGTCTCTCTTGAAATATTTGACAGGTGGGGCGATTTAGTCTTTATACAAATTGATAATCCTCCATTTGCCTGGGACGGCACTTTCAAAAATCAACGTGTCCAGCCAGGTGTTTATATTCTTAAACTCAGGTATAAAGATGATAAAGGGAATGACCAATATCATGTAAATGATATCACCCTGATCCGCTGACGCTCCGGCACGCCCCAGGATCAGCAAAACCCCATTATTACACTTTTACGCTCTTACGCTCTTACTCTCTCCCGCGTCACGACTTCGTCTTTGGCGGGACTGCGCTGCGCTTGTCACTTCTCTCACGCTCTTACGCTCTTACGCTCTTACTTTATCCCCAATAGCTTATGCGTCTGTATACTCAATCTCCATAGCGGATGTTGCAGGCAATATTCTGTAGCCCATGCTGTGAATTCTTTTAAATAAGGACCATCCATGGGTTGCAAATAGAAATTTTTAAAAGACCAACTCTCAAACATCTTTGGATCTATTCCCTGCTGTCTTACCACAAGTTTTAATTCATTTCCATTCCGGACGACCACATCCGTATTTGCTTTAGGACTGACACATATCCAGTCAATGCCCCGGGGCACCGTAATGGTTCCATTGGTTTCAATAGCTATTTCAAAACCTTCTCCGTGAAGTTCATCGATGAGATCATCATCCATTTGAAGTAGTGGCTCACCTCCCGTGCAAACAACATATTTTTGTTCGCCACCCTTCGGCCACAATTTACTGATTCTCGTAACAAGAGATTTCAGATCATATTTCCCACCAAGCACACCATCCATGCCGATAAAATCAGTATCGCAAAACTGGCATACAGCAGTAGACCGGTCCTCCTCGCGTCCACTCCAAAGATTGCAACCGGTAAAGCGTAGAAACACGGCAGGCCTTCCTGTTCTGGCTCCTTCTCCCTGAAGTGTATAATATATTTCTTTGACTTTATAAGATGCCATTATCAATCTTTCAGGATAGCTGTAGCTTCAATTTCCACAATATATTCCGGAGCAATTAGCTTTGAAATTTCAATCATCGTGGTGGCAGGCCGGATAGCATGAAATACTTCTCCATGAGCTTTTCCGATCTGAGCCCAGGTACTGATATCTGTTACATAAATTCTGGTTCTTGCCACATCCTCCATCTTGCCGCCAAGCGCAATAAGTGAGTTGTTAATAATTTCCAGTATTCGTATAGTTTGTCCATAAGCATCGCCTATGGCAACGGGATTTCCTTCAGCATCTACTGAACAAGTGCCTGATACTTCAATGAGATTACCTATACGCACTGCTCTCGAATATCCGACAATCGGTTCCCATTTTGCGCCTGTACTATAATTTGATCGTGCCATTAAATTATATTTTTATATTCAAATTAATAATTCGCTGTTGCGATATTGATTGATAGTTTTTTTGAAAGTCAAATAGTAGTTCCAATACAAACATAGAGGAGTAATGCTATGATCATCGTTCCATCTGTAAGCCCGCTGAAAAAATAATCATCATTGACCTTTTCACTTTTCTTCAATATCCAGATCGTAAGTAATGCTGTCAGGCTCATAGCGATTCCATATGCAGGATCATGATAGTGAATAGAGCTAAGGGTGACAAACAGTACGATGATGATGCAAAAAATAATCCCTGTCCTGATCGTTCTTTCCATTCCAAAATATACCGGCATGGTGGTTAGCCCCACAGAGGTATCAATAGTCACATCTCTGATCTCAAAAGGGATGGTAATGGCTATTACAAATAACATCTGCCCAATTCCAATAAACAAAGAAAAATAAAATGGTTCGTGGTTAAA
>JBDSPM010000463.1:0-5787 GCA_039930325.1 Saprospiraceae bacterium | reverse complement strand
GGTCTTAATTTTGCCCTCTCTACATCCTGTTGAAGTACCGTCAGTTGAATATCTCTTTCAATAGCTTTAATATCACTGCGGGAATTGAGAAAAACAGCGCTATCCATTGCTATGTGTGAATAGTCTTTAATTGCGTAGGCTGTATCAATTTCAAACAGGATTGTCTTATCCCTGTTCATTAAAGTGTTCAAGGCTATTCTTTTTTGTGTCATTTCATTTTCGAGCATGATGCGCATGCTTTGAATGTTTCCAAGGGATGCCTTAGCTTTATAGTAAGTACTGATTTTACCCAGGTTATTTTTGTATCTGATTTCCGCATTTTTAATCATGAAGTCAAGAATTTTTTCATCCTGATCAAGTACATATAATCTCTTTTTTGTAATTAACCATTCATAGATAATTTTCTTTGCCGCAGCATAATATTCATTCATGCTGAAGTTCTTTCTTTCTATTTCTACGGACGACATATTCTCCATATACATTTGTTCGGCATTCTGCATTTTTCGATTTGGAAACATTTGTTCGGCAGAGATCATATATTGGCCCATGCCTGTACTACCATCACTTTGCTTACTCAACAAAGCCGGATTGTAAGGCGTCATCCAGAACCCGGTTGATAATTGAGGCGGTTCCCAATTTTTTGCCCCTTTTGACGCTTCATCCAACGATCTAATGTGTGCATCAAAACTTTTCAGGACAGGATTATTATTTGTTATTGCCGAATAAATATCTTTTAGACTTAATTTTTCCTGTGACCGGGCGGATACGGCAATAAGCAAAAAGGACAATGTGATTAACAACTTTCTTTCCATCTTATTCATGATTTATCTCAGGAACATTTATCTTTCCAAATTTTCTCAATTCGTATTCTTTATTCATTAAGAAGATGAGTGGCGTGACTAACAGAATGAACGTTGCGGAAGTAAACACACCACCCACCATCGGCAACACAATCGGTTTCATCACATCACTGCCTACACCACTACTCCATAGAATGGGTATCAATGCAAACAACGTAACACTCACAGTCATAATTTTAGGACGCAATCGTTTTGCTGCACCCCGGATAACGTATTCAAGCAGATCTTTCTTTGTAATTGTTTCCCTGCTATTCCCATTTTTTGCAACAAGCTGCTGCATTGCATCATTCAGATAAATCACCATGACAATATTCGTTTCAACGGCCAGACCAAATAAAGCAATAAAGCCCACGGCAACAGCAACGGATAAATTAACACCCCAGAAATAGATCATCAATGCCCCGCCAATCAATGCAAACGGAATTGATATCAAACTGAAGAAGGCTTCTCTTGCAGAATGAAAAGCAAAGTACATGGATATGAAAATGATGAGGAGCACCACGGGCAAAATCATCTTCAATGTTTTTTCGCTTCTGATGAGATTTTCATACTGCCCGCTCCATTCGAGGAAGTATCCCTTCGGAAGCTTGACCAGCATTTTATCAAGTCTGAGCTGTGCTTCCTTAACGGTGCTGCCTAAATCTCTCTCTCTTACGTTGAATAATACAGTACCTCTCAGCAGGGCATTTTCTGAATTTATCATTGGCGGTCCCTCGGTGATTTTTATATCAGCGACCGATCCAAGTGGAATGGGGCCCAAATCCATAGTTTGCACCCGAAGGCTTTTTAAAGCATCCATATTATTCCTGAAATCCTGTCCAAATCTCGCATTGACTGAAAAACGCTGACGGCCTTCCACTGTAGTGGTAAGTTTCATTCCCCCCAATGCGCTTTCTATTACATCATTCAGATCATCTACGCTTAAACCATATCTACCTATCTCTTCTCTCTTAATAGTAATATCAATGTATTTGCCGCCGGTGATGGGTTCTACATAAAGATCTTTCACTCCGTCAATACCATTCAATGCCGTTCTGATCTGCTGTGCGAAGTAATTTATTGAATCAATATTTTGGCCATACACTTTTACACCAACGTCAGTACGAATACCTGTTGACAGCATGTTGATACGATTAATAATAGGTTGTGTCCATCCATTTGTTACTCCGGGGATCTGCAATTTAGAGTTAAGCTCATTGATAATATCGTTCTTTGTAAGTCCTTCTCTCCATGCTGCTTTTGGTTTTAACAGAATGATGGTTTCAATCATACTAATCGGAGAATTATCTGTGGCAGTATTGGCTCTGCCTGCTTTACCTAATACATTCTCTACTTCCGGAACTGATTTTATGATCTTATCCTGCACCTGTAAGATCCTTTTCACTTCAGAATTTGATACATCAGGCAAGGTGACCGGCATAAACAAAATAGATCCTTCATCCAATGGTGGCATAAATTCACGGCCAAGACTAAATAACAATGGAACACTGATCAGCAATGCAATCAGATTAATACCAATAGTCGTTTTTCTCCATTTGATACATGACCTGATGACAGGTTCATAAATTCTTTCAAGTCCACGGTTTATCGGATTGGCTGATTCAGGACGAAATCTTCCCTTCATAAAGATTGAGATCAAGACCGGTGCTAATGTTATGACAAGGATTGCATCCACAATCATGATGAAGGTCTTCGTAAATGCAAGGGGGTGAAACAATTTCCCTTCCTGGCCTGTCAATAAGAATACAGGTAAAAAAGACGTAATAATGATAATGGTTGAAAAGAAAACTCCCCTGGATACCTGTTTGCTTGCCATTTCAATGATGGCCATTCGTTCCTTTTCGGGTATTTTTTTATACCCCGATCCCTTAAACCACTTTATATTTTTAAAAAATCCTGCCATGAGTTTACGAGTTGGATATTGGATTATTTTGCCATTCTGATAAATGCCGGTAAGCGTTTTCCGACATAATAATGCCATTGTCAACGATCACGCCAATCGCCAATGCAATGCCCGTCAACGACATGATATTGGATGTAATACCAAAAGCATTCAGCAAGATGAAACTGGCAGCGATCGTAATTGGGATCTGGATGATGATGCTCAAGGCACTTCGCCAGTGCAGTAAGAATAAAATAACAATCAGCGAAACGACGATCATTTCTTCTGTCAGCTTATTCTTTACATTGTTGATGGATGCTTTTATCAATTCAGTTCTGTCATAGGCTACTTTAAATTTTACTCCTTCGGGTAAGCCCCTTTGCACATCAACTATTTTCTTTTTTACATCCTCTATTACTTTATTGGCATTTTGCCCATATCTCATCACCACAATTCCGCCTACCACCTCTCCTTCTCCGTTTTCATCAAAAATGCCAAGGCGGAGATCACCGCCCATTTGCACAGATCCAATATCTTTTACCCTGACAGGAATGCCATTATTATTGGCCAGCGCTATGTTTTCCAGATCTGCCTTGTTCTGTATATAACCAAGACCACGAATGATATAAGCCATATTACTCATTTCAAATTTTCTTCCTCCTACATCATTATTATTGGCTTTTACTTTACGCATCACTTCTGAAAGAGAAATATTATAGAACTGAAGCTTTACCGGATCAATCACTAATTGGTATTGCTTTTCAAAACCTCCAAATGAAGCAACCTCCGCAACACCGGGAACTGTTTGTAAGGCAAACTTAATATACCAGTCCTGCAATGCCCTTTGCTCTCCCAGATCCATTTGCCTTGCATCGAGTGTGTACCAAAACACGTGACCTACACCCGTACCATCCGGACCCAAGGCAGGCGTTACCCCATCTGGTAATAATCGCTGAGCATAATTTAATCTTTCAAGAACTCTGGTTCGCGCCCAATAAATATCTACATCATCTTCAAAAATCAGGTAAACGAAACTCATTCCAAACATAGATGTGCCACGAATATTTTTCACTTTTGGCACTCCCTGTAAATTGCTCACCAAAGGATACGTCACCTGATCTTCAATGATCTGCGGGCTGCGTCCCATCCATTCGGTAAAAACGATTACCTGGTTTTCGGATAGATCGGGAATGGCATCAATCGGGTTTTTTTGAATCGAAATTATTCCCCATACAAGAAGGCCGGCAGCTAAGAGCAATACAATAAGCCTGTTGTGCAGGGAAAATTCAATTATCTTCTGAATCATCTTATTCCTATTATAAATAGTAAATATTATTTGTTTCCTATGCGAAATTCATTTGCAGCCTAAACATGCATTGAATAGCCTTAGCTTAACAGTAAACTGGATCTTTAGAGTTGACTCCTTGCCAAATCAACAGAAGCGAAAGTGACACAATTTGAAGCGCCAACGCTTTGAGAAACTTAAATTTGAAAAACGTTTTTGAAAATGAGCAGGCTACGCCCATAGAGGGAAATCGCGGATGCGTGGGACTGAGAGGATCGTCCGACTACGGCATCCGGAGTAATACCGGATAGGAAATTAGTGGCAGGATGGGTCCATAAAATGGTCAGTGCATAATGTTGCACCCATTGAGGTAAGAATTGAATAAAATCCGAAGTCATCTTTAAAAAACCTACCTGGTTTTCACAGCATGGACCATTTTTAAGTTGGTCACCTGTAGTCACCATACCGGGATGACATATAAAAAGAGCTTGGTCCGATTTCTTTTTACTACAGCAGGCTTTTGTGGGAATCAGAATTGATGACCAAGACATATCACGCATATGACATATATGCGTGAAAATGGGTATGCCAACGTTCGTCAGCAAAAGCAGCGAAATGAGATAATATGTAATCAAACGACGTGCCACGATAGAATAACGTAAAATAAGCTAAACTGTTGGAATAGAGAATCTGACAGACCTGGAGATAGCATATTTTATGGATTTTTATTCTATCTGGCTTTGTCCATTATCTTGTCTCGAGCTTACGCCAGGCCTTTTGAAAGGTGGAAAATGTACAGCCATGCCTTTAAGTTTTAGCATTGGCAGCACTGGCGAAAGTTTATTCCTTCCGCCGGGAACTTTTTCAACCCGGTTGCGTCAATTATAAAACAACTCACAAGTAACATGGAAATTACAGTCATCAAAGAAGTTGATGTTTCCGAACTGGAGCGGAAAGTTAAAAAAATGTACAGTGATGTCGCACTCCATCCCGAAGGCGAATATCATTTTGAAATGGGACGCGGACTTGCCGAAAAGTTGGGATATGAAATAGAATGTCTTGATTTAATTCCGGCAGATTCGATTGAGTCATTTGCAGGAGTGGGCTATTTCTGTGATATGGCAAATTTTAAAGAAGGTGAAAAAGTTCTTGATCTTGGCAGTGGATCTGGAATGGATACATTCATCACAGCTTTAAAAGTTGGAAGAACAGGAAATGTGACAGGAGTAGACATGACCGATGAACAACTTGCCAAATCAGAAAATCTGCGCAAAGAAAATAATATTGAAAATGTCTCTTTTCAAAAAAGCTATATTGAACACCTTCCATTCGCGGATGCAAGTTTTGACGTCATCATCAGCAATGGAGTTATCAATCTTAGTCCGGAAAAGGAAAAGGTTTTTGCCGAAGTGGCAAGAGTGCTAAAGCCGAATGGCCGAATGGTGATCGCTGACATCGTTACTGAAAAACAGCTGCCTCAAAATGTGGTTTGCGATTCAACGCTCTGGGCAGCTTGTATCGGTGGGGCAGCGCAGCAGGATAGCTACCGTGAAGCCATTGAAAAAGCAGGCATGGAAATTCTTTATGTGAGGAATAATGATGCCTATGGCTTCATCTCCAGGTCGGCAAAAAATGCCTCAAGCGATTATGGTGTAAAGAGCGTTTCTCTATATGCACAAAAAATAAAACAGGATGAAAACAGATAAATTTCTTGATTTGCCCGGACATGCTTGCACTCTATTGACCCCACTATTCAAAGA
>JBDSPM010000462.1:0-5802 GCA_039930325.1 Saprospiraceae bacterium | reverse complement strand
ATTAAAACCATATGGAAACAGATTTTATGGTGCTTGACGAAGCATCAAATTTTTATGAATCAAATTCAAATTATCCTTTCCAAAATGAAGCATACCGAATAATTGGTGCTTGTATGGAAGTCCATTCTATTTTGGGAAAAGGTTTTTTGGAAATTGTTTACAAAGACGCATTGGAATATGAATTTAAAATGAGAGGAATACCTTTTGAGAGGGAACGTAAATTTGAAATCCAATATAAGGACATCATCTTGCGTCATCCATATTACTCTGATTTCTTTGTTTTTGATGAAATTATTTTAGAAGTCAAAGCTCAAAATGCGATTGCAGAAGAATTCTATAAACTGACAATTAATTACCTGGCAGCTTCACAGAAAACACTAGGCCTGATTGTCAATTTTGGTGAAAATTCATTGAAATACAAAAGAGTCATTTTTACTAAAAATTGAAAACTATATGCGTAAATCCGCAGATTTTAATGCAATATTGGAATAAATAATTTGCGTTAATCTGCGAAAATTTGCGGCAACAATACGTATGGAAAGAAAACTTTTATTTGAGCATATAAACGTACCCGGCATAGAGACCTATGACGTCTATAAGGCTAATGGTGGATACAGATCATCTGAAAAGGCATTAAAAACAATGACCCCAGAGGCCGTAGTGGAGGAAGTAAAAAAATCAGGTTTACGTGGCAGAGGAGGAGCCGGATTTCCTACAGGGATGAAGTGGGGCTTCCTTGCTAAACCTGAAGGTGTGCCTCGCTACCTGGTATGCAATGCAGATGAATCAGAACCGGGCACCTTTAAAGATCGATACCTAATGGAGCACCTCCCTCATTTATTGATCGAGGGAATGCTGACTTCAAGCTTTGCATTGGGTGCAAAAACTTCTTACATCTATGTTCGTGGTGAGTTCTTTTACATCATCCGCATTTTAGAAAAAGCAATTGCTGAAGCTTATAAAAACGGCTGGCTTGGAAAAAATATCCAGGGTTCCGGTTTTGATCACGATATGTATGTTCATCCCGGAGCAGGCGCTTATATCTGCGGCGAAGAAACTGCATTGCTCGAATCACTCGAAGGAAAACGTGGAAACCCGCGCATCAAACCACCATTCCCTGCCGTAAAAGGATTATATGATTGCCCCACAGTAGTTAATAATGTAGAAACTATTGCCGCAATAGTACCCATCATCCACAACGGCTCAGAAGAATATTGCAAAGTCGGCATCGGAAAATCAACAGGTACGAAACTCATCTCCGCATCAGGCCATATCAAAAAACCCGGAGTATACGAAATTGAATTAGGCTTGCCTGTAGAAGAATTCATCTACTCGGATCATTTCTGCGGTGGTATGCTTACTGACAGAAAATTGAAAGCAGTCGTTGCGGGCGGTTCTTCAGTTCCTATTCTTCCTGCAAACCTCATTCTCAAAACTGCTAATGGAGAACCACGCCTGATGACATATGAGTCACTGGCAGATGGAGGATTTGCAACAGGTACCATGCTCGGCTCCGGAGGATTTATTGTCATGGATGAAAGCGCAAGTATCGTTCATAATCTTTATACATTCACGAGGTTCTATCATCATGAAAGCTGCGGCCAGTGTAGCCCATGTCGTGAAGGCACCGGATGGATGGAAAAAATCCTTCACAAAATCCTGGAGGGCCATGGTGCGATGAGCGATATTGACTTGCTATGGGATATCCAGCGCAAAATAGAAGGTAATACCATTTGTCCCCTTGGTGATGCAGCTGCATGGCCGGTGGCAAGTGCTATAAGACATTTCAGACATGAATTTGAAGAATATATTTCAAAATCACCATCGAACGGCATCAAACAGGAGCATCAGAATCAACCCATTGCAGCAACCACTTAAAAATACCCTGATTCAAATCCTTTCCTGATGGATTGGTTTGAATAAGTTTGTCCTATAAACAAGAAATGCCGAAAGTAACCATAGACGGAATTGAGATTGAAGTGCCGGATGGCACCACGATTTTACAGGCAGCCCGGATGATTGGTCCGGTCGTGACCCCGCCAGCCATGTGCTATTACACAAAGCTGAAGACGAGCGGTGGATATTGCAGGACCTGTCTGGTAGAAGTCTCAAAAGGATCGGAGAAAGATCCGCGGCCTTTACCAAAGCTTGTCATTTCATGCAGAACCACTGTGATGGATGGCATGGTGGTATTGAATCAATTGTCCCAGCGTGTACTTGATGCACGTGCCGGAATAGTTGAATTTTTATTGCTCAATCATCCGTTAGATTGCCCCATCTGCGATCAGGCAGGTGAATGCGATCTCCAGGACCTATCCTACGAGCACGGTAACTATACCACTCGAACAGATTTTGAAAGAAGGACTTTCGATAAAATCGATATCGGTGATTTTATACAACTTCACATGACGCGCTGCATCTTGTGCTATCGTTGTGTGAAAGTCGCCGAACAGATCACAGATGGCCGGGTGCACGGTGTGCTCAATCGCGGCGATCTTTCTGAAATTTCGACGTATATCAAAGAAGCCATTGACAATGATTTTTCAGGTAACATGATCGATGTCTGTCCTGTAGGGGCATTGACAGATAAAACCTTCCGCTTCAAAAGCAGAGTCTGGTTTACAAAACCTGTTGATGCACATCGCGACTGTGACAAATGTTCCGGTAAAGTAGTGCTGTGGTATAAAGGTGAAGATGTCTTGCGAGTGACGGGCCGCAAAGATCAGTGGGGCGAAGTCGATGATTTTATTTGCAATACATGTCGCTTTGATAAAAAGCATACTTCGGATTGGGTCATCGAAGGCGTCAGGAATATCAGCAGGCACTCAGTCATCTCTGCCAATAAATATAAAAATCTGGTGAAGCCAAACGAGCTGACGATTAATGATATAAAAGCTATTACTGAATAATGGATTGGAGTATTCTTATCGATAAAACTATTCTGATCGTTATCATTTTTGTGATCAGCCTGGCTATAGCTGCCTACTCTACGTATGGTGAGCGGAAAGTTGCCGCATTCCTTCAGGATCGGATCGGACCTAATCGCGCAGGACCATTTGGCTTATTGCAGCCTCTTGCTGACGGGGTGAAGTTTTTTTTGAAAGAAGAAATTATCCCTTCAGCCTCTGACAAATTCCTTTTCATCATCGGTCCCTGCATCTTTATGATGACAGCTTTGATGACAAGCGCCATCATTCCATGGGGTTTGCCTTTACATTTTGGCAATCACATATTCAATCTGCAAGTGGCAGATCTGAATGTAGGAATTTTGTATCTCCTTGCTGTGGTGTCGATCGGAGGATATGGCATCATGATCGGAGGCTGGGCTTCGAATAATAAATTCGCTTTGCTGGGAGCATTGCGGGCTTCATCCCAGATGATCAGCTACGAATTGTCTATGGGCATGGCTATCATTGCATTGCTGCTGATGTCACAGTCACTAAGCATCCGCGACATCGTCGATATGCAACAGGGGTTTCACTGGAATGTATTTTATCAGCCTTTGGGATTTATTATTTTCCTCATTTGTGCATTTGCAGAATGTAACCGGGCACCCTTTGATCTTCCGGAATCAGAGAGTGAGCTTGTAGGTGGATATCATACAGAATACAGCTCGATGAAATTAGGCCTGTTTCTGTTTGCTGAATATATCAACATGTTTATTTCGTCAGCGATCATTTCGTGTCTCTTTTTTGGAGGATATCATTTTCCCGGCATAGATCACCTGGGATTGTCACCCAATCTCGCTGCTACAGTGAGTGTACTTGTTATGTTTGCTAAGATCTTTTTCTTCATCTTTTTCTTCATGTGGGTAAGGTGGACAGTTCCTCGCTTCCGGTATGATCAACTGATGAGGTTAGGCTGGAAGATCCTGATACCTTTGTCCATTATCAATGTGCTCGTGACCGGTGCATGGCTGACATTTTTCAAATAAACGATATGCAGCTGACCAACAGATCGAAAGTCATCAATAAAAAGAAACTTAACTGGGTGGAGATGCTCTATCTGCCTGCTATTTTCTCAGGGATGATCATTACGATCAAACATCTTTTTAAGAAGCCGGCTACCGTAAGCTATCCCGAAGAAAAAAGGTACATAGCTCCTGTTTATCGTGGACTTCATGTTTTGAAAAGGAATGCACAAGGCCAGGAAAATTGTACAGCGTGTGGATTGTGCGCGGTCGCATGTCCCGCTGAAGCGATTACGATTGAAGCAGCTGAACGGCAAAAAGGAGAAGAACATCTTTACAAAAAAGAAAAATATGCCTCGCTATACGAAATCAATATGTTACGATGCATTTTTTGCGGGCTTTGTGAAGAAGCCTGTCCTGAAGATGCAATTTACCTGACCGACCGGATCCTTCCTTCAAATTATAACCGCAACATATTTATATATGGAAAGGAGCTATTATTGGAAGGTGTGAAGCCTGAAGAAAGGATTGATATCGGCGTGCGGAAAACCCATTATGAAATGGATGAAAAACCAAGAGCCTGATTTCTATACAACAGAAGAATTATGCTTAGATAGAATCGAATGAGCCAACTTTTATTTTACATACTTTCTACACTCACGATTGTAAGCGCGCTTGTAGTAGTGTTTTCAAAGCATCCGATGTATAGTGTGCTTTCACTGGTCGTTTGTTTCTTCACAATAGCCGGCCATTTTATCCTGCTAAATGCCCAGTTCCTCGCGATCACTCATATCATAGTGTACGCGGGAGCCATCATGGTGTTATTTCTTTTCGTTGTGATGCTCCTTAATCTCAATAGAGAATCAGAGCCACATAAATCATCTAAATTAAAATTCGCAGCAACCATCGCAGCCGGTATGCTTTTTATTACTCTTCTTGCTGCTTTGAAAACCACTACAATAGAGCCATTTGTATTTCCACCTGACTCAACGAATGGCATGGTACAGCATGTTGGTCAGCGACTTTTTACAGACTACCTGTTGCCATTCGAAATATCCTCGATCTTGTTTTTATCCGCTATGATCGGCGCTGTCGTATTAGCCAAAAAAGAAAAACACTGAAATGCAACAAGTTGAACATATCGTCCCGTTGAACTGGTATATAGTCCTGAGCACATTCCTTTTTTGTATTGGTGTGATGGGCGTTCTCTTCAGGAGGAATGCGATCATCATCCTGATGTGCATCGAGATCATGCTCAATTCAGTGAACTTATTGCTGGTCTCATTTTCTGCATACAGTGGCAACAGTGACGGCCAGGTGTTTGTGTTTTTTATCATGGTAGTTGCTGCAGCAGAAGTTGCGGTTGGACTGGCTTTGATGATGAGCATTTATCGCAACATTGGCAGCACAGATATTGATGTGCTTAATAAATTGAAATGGTAAATTCTTTTTTCATTCAATCATGAGGACAGAATCATAAATAGAAATACGTGACAGAACATTTACTAAACTAACCAACTTTAATATTTCTGGGCTTACTCATCCCATTGTTTCCGTTAATGGGTTTTTTGATTAACGGATTGCTGGGGAGGTTTCTTCCCAAAGGGAGTGCGGGTTGGATTGGTAGCGGGGTCGTGCTTGCTTCTTTTGTCTGTGTGGCTTACGTTTTCAGGGTCGTGGGGATACATGATTTGATTCAAATCGATCTGTTCAACTGGATCGCAGTCTCAGGGCTCGATATTTCATTTGGACTGCAGATTGATCCGCTCACACTGATTATGATGCTGGTGGTTACAGGAGTTGGATTCCTGATCCATCTCTACTCCATAGGTTACATGCATGATGACGAAGGATTCACAAGGTTTTTTACCTACATGAACCTTTTTATTTTC
>JBDSPM010000461.1:0-5308 GCA_039930325.1 Saprospiraceae bacterium | reverse complement strand
TTTTCCTGTGGATATTGCTGATTCAGCCAATTATAAATGTATTCCGTATCACTGTATATACTATTTTCTGATCGCTGCCCGCGGCTCTTTCCAAAACCACGGTAATCCATCATAAAAAAATCATATCCTTTTCCTACATAATCTTTTGCAAATTTTCCCCAACCTTTTATGCTCCTGCTATTCCCTTTTAGAAAATAAACTACTCCAAGGCTATTAGGCACTTTGAACCAAATCGCATTGATGCGCCCACCATCTGGCAAGTCAAATTGTTTTTCTTCAAAAGGAAATGCATACTGATATTTAAAATCTGATGGCAACAATTCAGGCCGGAAAAAAAAGAAATCCTGAAGGAAATAAAAGATAAAAACCAGAAAGACATAACTGGCGCAAATCCAGGCCACGACATTCATACCTGTTTTTTCTTATAGATCGAACCAAGACTCCTTCCAATACCATCATAATCCAGTCCATATCCTACCACAAATTCATTTGGGATCTCCATGCCCTGATACTTGATAGTCTCCGCGTATGTATAGGCCAGAGGCTTGATGAGAAGACATGCAATCTCCACCGAAGCCGGATTTTGATTCCTGATTTTTTTATTCAGATGATGCAGTGTATGCCCGGTATCCACGATGTCCTCTATAATCAGTACGTGCTGTCCTTCCAGCGGCATTTTCCAAAGAAAATGTTCATCGAGGTTACCTGTAGATCCGGTCCCTTGATAGGAACTCACTTTAACGAAATCAAGCCGGAGTGGTATGGAAAGACGCCTCACTAAATCCGCTGCAAAGATGAAAGCTCCGTTAAGCACAATCAGTAGAATTGGATTTAAGTCTTCGTAATCCTTATCGATTTTAACCGAAAGAGCCATGACTATTTGCTCAATTTCCTCTTCGGAAATGAAGGACTCGAAGGTAAGATCGTGAAGGCTGATTTCTTTCATTTCCTGATACCGTATTGATCGACGAGATAAATAAAAGTGGCAATAGCAGCCGCTCCTGATTCCAGTTCATGAGGGTGCACATTTTCAAGCACATCATTGTCAGAATGGTGATAATCAAAATAACGCGCACTATCCGCCCGCAAACCAACCAATAAGCCGGTTTTGGTTTTCAGAGGACCGATATCAGCTCCACCACCACCCGCTTCAATCCTGACGTAGTAGGGTTGCATCATCTTCATGAAAGTTTGCATGTAAGCTACGTGCTGATTTACAAGACTATCAGCACCCATCGAGCATCCAAACGCCTGCGGTGTAGCACCTCCGCCATCCGTTTCGATGGCTACCAGATGAAATTCATTATTCTTACTAGCCTCTTCTGCATATTTTTTAGCGCCGCGCAATCCATTTTCTTCATTCATAAAAAGTACGCAACGGATCGTATGCCTGGGCTTGTATCCACTGTGTCTGAGCCGATACAAAGACTCCATTGACTCCACTACTCCCGCACCATCATCATGGGCGCCTTCTCCCACATCCCATGAATCCAAATGACCTCCCACAAGAATAATAGTATCAGGTGAAACAGACCCTTGGATCTCGCCTATCACATTATAAGAAGTCACATCTTCAAGCATTTCGCATGTCGTCCTGATAAACACTTCTGTTGGGCCAAGAGCTATTGCTTTGCTAAGAACTTCAGCATCATTCGTACTCACCGCCACTGAAGGAATATTTTTGATGGTTTCCGAAAGATGTGTAGCACCGGTATGAGGAAAATCATCGAGCCTCGGACAGAGAGACCGCACTACTGCTGCGATTGCTCCTTTTCCAGACGCAACTATAGGGCCATCACCACGCTGGTCCGCGGCACCACCATATGCGGCAAATGTGCTCATTAGGCCCGGATCCATTGGCCGGTTGAAAAACACAATCTTACCCTTCACCATCTCATCAGGCAATGCCCTTAACTGGTCAAGAGATTTAACTTCGATGACCTGCGCTCTTACACCATCATTACCCGTCCCCGGCGAATTACCAAGAGCAAGGCCCATTAGAGAAACAGCACCCATTTCTTTAGACATCATGATGATCTTCTCTTTGTCCCCGCGTACCCAATGAGGGACCTGAACTTCCTGCAACCATACTTTATCAAATCCACAGGTATCCATCACCGCATGGGCCCATTCGACGGCCTTTGCTGCCTGAGGCGAACCACTTAAACGATGACCAACCTCTTTCGTCAAAGTCGTCAGCCATTCATAAGCCTTTTGCTCCGTATATGATTTTCTGTAAATGTCCTTAATGAAGTGTGCTGTCGAATCCGAAGAAACCTGTGTGTGCGCAAGAAGGGGAAGCAAAATAAAAAGAATGAAGATGTTTCGCATGACAGTAAATATATGAATAGGCATGCGTAGGGGCAAACCTATGTGTTTGCCCTACGCATGAATTGCAACCGGCAATAGGCATGCGTAGGGGCAAACCTATGTGTTTGCTCAAAGCATGAATTGCAACCGGCAATAGGGATGCGTAGGGACAAACCTATATGTTTGCCCAACGCATGAATTGCAACCGAACTGCAATAATTTATAGTCATTCTAAATAAAATTAGCTTTGCATTCCATGGAATCCTCATTGGTAGCTTTGCTGTAGAATATTGAATAAGCTTGAAACCAGGTTTTCGTTGAGGCAATAAAACTCTTTACCCTGATTATGAAGTGGATACTTAGATTGCTCAATTCCTCAATCGGCCAAAAGCTGATCATGAGCCTTACCGGGATCTTTCTGGTCCTGTTTTTAATCGTACACCTCAGTGGCAATCTTCAGCTCCTGGCGCATGACAATGGAGAATCATTCAACATCTATGCTGCCTTCATGTCCCACAATCTCTTTATCAGGATTATCTCCATCGGGCTTTACTCTTTTATCCTCTTACATGCTATCCAGGGGCTCGCTCTTTATTTCACCAATCGAAAATCTAAGGGACCCTATTCTTCCAGAGGGAAAGTAGAAGGAGCTGATTGGCCGGCGAGAAGCATGGCACTTTTGGGCATCCTGATTTTTGCATTCCTATTGCTCCATATGGGCGATTTCTGGTGGAAAATGCGCTTTACAGATTCACTGCCGCTCATTACCTATCCGGGTCATGATAAGCCGGTAGAAGATATTTACAGCAGGGTTCATATCGCCTTTCAGCAATTGTGGATTGTCATCGCCTATCTGGTGGGTGTGATAGCCCTTGCATTCCATTTAGTCCACGGATTTCAAAGCGCTTTTCAGACCCTGGGCTTAAATCATAAAAAATATACGCCCCTGATCAAAGGAATCGGATGGATTTATTCGATCCTCTTTCCATTAGGTTTTGCGATCCTTCCCTTGTACCACTATTTCAATTTATGATGATACCGATTTCATCTTTTGCGAAATAAAATAGACGAATACAAAATGAAAATATTAGACGGCAAAGTACCACACGGCCCGATAGGTGATAAATGGGAATATTATAAATCAACGATCCCACTCGTCTCTCCCAACAACAAAAGAAGGCTCGATGTCATCGTAGTGGGTACAGGTTTAGCCGGTGCATCTGCTGCGGCTACATTTGGTGAGCTTGGATACAATGTGAAGTGCTTTACATTTCATGACAGTCCACGCAGAGCGCATAGCATCGCAGCTCAGGGTGGAATTAATGCTGCAAAAAATTATCAGAACGACGGTGACAGCGTTCATCGTTTGTTTTATGACACGGTCAAAGGTGGTGACTATCGATCGAGAGAAGGAAATGTGCATCGTTTAGCCGAAGTCAGCAATCATATAATTGATCAATGCGTGGCTCAGGGTGTTCCTTTTGCAAGAGAATATGGAGGCCTGCTTGAAAACAGGTCATTTGGTGGTGTGCAGGTTTCAAGGACATTTTATGCACGTGGCCAGACCGGGCAACAATTATTGTTGGGTGCATACCAGGCTTTATCAAGACAGATCTCATTAGGTACAGTTGAAATGCACAATCGCCATGAGATGATGGATATAGTGAAAGTGGATGGAAAAGCACGCGGAATCATCGCAAGAAATTTGTTGACAGGTAAGCTTGAGCGATACAGTGCACACTGTGTAGTGCTTGCAACGGGAGGGTATGGAAATGTTTATTATCTCTCTACGAATGCTATGGGCTGCAATGTTTCAGCATCCTGGAGGGCTGTCCGACGTGGGGCATATATGGCTAATCCATGTTTTACCCAGATCCATCCAACTTGTATTCCGGTCTCAGGAGATTATCAAAGCAAGCTGACACTGATGTCAGAATCACTCCGAAATGATGGACGTGTTTGGGTTCCAAAAAATAAATCAGATGTTGAATCAATACGTTCCAGGAAAATTTCACCAGCGAATTTGAAAGAAGAAGACCGCGATTATTATCTGGAACGCCGTTATCCTGCATTTGGAAATCTTGTTCCCCGTGATGTTGCATCAAGAGCAGCTAAAATAGTTTGTGATGAAGGTTTTGGTGTCAATCAAACCGGCCTTGCAGTATTTCTTGATTTTGATTCTGCTATCATGCGCTATGGAAAGTCAGATGCCAATGCACGGGGAAATCATACTGCTGATGATGACACCATCCGAAAATTAGGCGAGGCCAAAGTGGCTGAGCTCTATGGAAATCTTTTCGAGATGTACGAAAAAATCACCGGCGAAAATCCATATAAAACTCCGATGATGATCTATCCTGCCATCCATTATACGATGGGTGGCTTGTGGGTAGATTATAACCTGGAAACGAATATCCCTGGACTATTTGCTTTAGGTGAATGTAATTTTTCTGATCACGGTGCTAATCGTCTCGGTGCAAGTGCATTGATGCAGGGACTGGCAGATGGATATTTTGTGGCTCCCTATACGATAGGAACCTTTCTTTCTAATGATATCCGCACTCCTAGAATTGATACAAACACAGAAGAGTTTAATGCTTGCGAGTCGTCCGTTGCTGAAAGAATAAACCAACTGATGTCCATCAAGGGAAATCAATCCGTTGAACATTTCCACCGAAAGCTTGGCCACATCATGTGGGATTATTGTGGTATGGCACGCAACTCAGAAGGTCTTCAGAATGCGATACAGGAAGTGCGTGCATTACGTGAGGAATTCTACAGGGATCTTTTCATCCCGGGCAATGAAAAAGAATTCAATGCCGAATTGGAAAAAGCATACCGTGTAGCTGATTTCCTGGAGATGGGTGAGCTGATCATTCGCGACGCATTGAATCGGAATGAATCCTGTGGCGGTCATTTCCGTGAAGAATACCAAACCCCCGAAGGTGAAGCATTGCGAAATGATGATGATTACGCTTACGTAGCCGCATGGGAATGG
>JBDSPM010000460.1:0-4410 GCA_039930325.1 Saprospiraceae bacterium | reverse complement strand
CTCCGGGCAAAAGATAAAACCTTCAATGCAACCATCAAAACAGATTTTGATGATAGTATAGGGCTCATCAATATTATTCCGCAAGACATAGGTAGAGTCATTCTCAATTTGATCACGAATGCTTTTTATGCAGTGTCTACCCCCCAACCCCCTAAAGGAGGAAAAAAATATGAGCCTGTTGTAACCGTTAGCACGAGGAAGCTTTTAACCCCTTCAGGGGGCGAAGGGGGGATAGAAATCCGCGTCACAGACAATGGCAACGGAATTCCTCAACAGGTAATAGATAAAATCTTTCAACCTTTCTTTACCACTAAGCCTACCGGACAGGGAACAGGATTGGGATTGTCCCTGAGCTTTGATATCGTCAAGGCGCATGGTGGTGAATTAAAAGCTGAAACAAAAGAATGAGAAGGCGCAGAATTTATCATCAGTTTACCCATTAATAACCCTACTTTCATCCTATGAAAATCCTTGTGATCGATGATGAAACAGATGTACGCATTCTTTTCGAGCAGCGTTTCAGAAAAGAAATAAAAGATGGAGAAATGGAATTTGTTTTCGCTTATTCAGGCGAAGATGCATTACTCTACCTGGGAGATCACAGGCATGAAGCTGTCCTGATTCTTTCAGATATCAATATGCCGGGTATGAGCGGTCTTGATTTGCTTCGACATATCAAGGAGAAACATCATCAGCCACCTCCTGTAGTCATGATGATAACCGCCTATGGCGATGCAGAAAATTATAATACAGCCATGCGACTCGGAGCAGATGACTTTCTTACCAAACCCCTTGAGTTTGGATTATTAAAAGAAAAATTAAACGCCATCCTGCAATGACAAAAATACTCGTAGTCGATGATGAAGCGGATCTGGAAGTCTTGATCAAACAAAAGTTTCGTCAGAAAATAAGGGAGAACCGATATGAATTTGTCTTCGCTATGAACGGCAAACAGGCATTGGAAAAAATCGAACAATATCCCGATGTTGATATCGTCCTCAGCGATATCAACATGCCTGAAATGGATGGGCTGACTTTACTGTCACGTCTCAATGAAATGAATTCTTTGCTGAAATGTGTTATGGTATCTGCTTATGGAGACATGGACAATATCCGGTCGGCGATGAATCATGGTGCTTTTGATTTTATAACGAAACCAGTGAACTTCGAAGATCTGGAGCTGACGATGGAAAAAACGATCCGCCATGTACAACAAATGAGGAATACACTCAATGCTATCAAAGAAAATAATATTCTGCGAATGTATGTGGATGAAACTGTATTGAAGTTTATGAGCACTCGTGAATTTGAATCATCCCTGATGGCCAATGATACTGTGGAGGCCACAGTTGCTTTTTTTGATATATGCAGCTTCACTACCATCAGTGAGAATGAAGGCCCGGATACGGTGGTGAGAATATTGAACAGCTATTTTGATCTGATGGCGAAGGAAATCATCGCGCAGGGAGGATACGTAGATAAATTTATCGGAGATGCGATCATGGCTGTATTTCGTGGTGACTTTCATCTTGACAGGGCTATCGATGCAAGTCTTGCGGTGAGAAAGCTAATCGAAAAATTACCATCCATTCATGAGCACGTTTCCTTTACACCTAAAGTAACCATTGGTATCAACAGTGGTGAAATGATCTCAGGCAACATCGGATCTGTCAGTCTCCGTCGCCTGGATTATACAGTTATCGGCGATGCTGTGAATATCGCTCAACGATTACAATCCATCGCTCATCCCAATCAGATCGTGATCAGTGAGCAGGCTTACGAAAAAGTAAAGGAGTCCTTTAGCTGTAGAAAAATCGGCGAATCCGTATTAAAAAATAAAACGTCACTGATGGTAGTGTATGAAGTTTTGGATTGAAAGCGCTATTTTTCCAGGAGCTCTTTTATTAAATCCCCCCTTGCATTGAATAGCAGACTTTTTGATTCGGCGGATATCTTTATTTCTGCCTGAAACGTATTGACTTTTTTATCGTCCGTCCATTTTAATGCTTTCGTAATTTTGGCTTTAGGATAATTCCTTTCAATATAAGACCTCGCAATGAAAGGCAATTGTTCCTCTTTTGTTTCTACCACAACATTAATTCTGTGGCCGGTTGAATCATACCAGGCAGTTGCAGGCATGCCAATTAATTTAAATGTTGCTTCGTAATTCCCTTCCTTTATTTTCCAGCTGGCTTTTGCATCTCCATAATTTTTGATAAAGCCTTTGAGCACAACGTCCGGTGCAACCGGAGCCATACCCGTTAATTTCCCCTGCGAAAAAACAGTTGAAATCCAACAAAGGAGGATGGTTACAAATATGAATCTTGCCATATATAGATAATTATGAATGGTGAACTTATTTTATGTCCTAAACGACCCGGAGGCTGGATCTTATTGTGGTATTATCTGATACGGTATCTGCCGCTTGCCTTCCGGGTCCTCAGGGAGTCATAAAGATAATTGGAAATTTATTTGTCAGGGAATGGTTCAGCATAGCCGGACTAATAATGAATTGATGGCTTAATCGTTCGCAATCGTCATTCAACTGCTGTTGGCAATTACCGTGTGACTTATACGAATACATATGTGAAGGGGCCAGGTGGAAATACAGCAACCGTAAAAAATACTACAGTAAAGGGACCACGTGGAAAAGTGAAGGCAACGAAAACGACAGTGAGGAGGGGGAAGCATTAAATCTGTTTCCTTTCGCCTACGGAATCGTTTCGTTTCGACTCCGCTCAACGACCGATTAAGACATCCAATGAATGTTTCGGCTTCGCTCAACATTTGAACGAGATTTATCTTGGCCTTGGAAGAATTTATTTTCGAATCTTCCTATTTGATTGAGCCGAGTAGCCGAAATCCTTAGGTAAAAATCTCTTTCGGTCGCTGAGCGGTAGTCGAAGCGATGCGTCACCCGAACCGAAACTGCTTAATTAGCAAATACCATCCTCTTCGTAGCGATCAGCTCGTCATTTATGTACAATGAATACATGTAAGTACCTGTAGCATTATATCCATGCTCGAACAAAACCTCATTGATTCCCTCTTTTATGTCAGACGGTATTTCTTTGATCGTCCTTCCATTGAGGTCCGTGATCACAATTTTTGCATAATGCACAGATAGCGGCTCATTGACCAAAAAGCTGATGATGGTAGATTCATCGAATGGATTGGGTTTGTTTTGCAATAATTCTATTTTCTGATCTGCTGCAGGATCCTTTGTTCCGGTGAGCTTTACTAGTTCTTCTTCTGAAAATAAACTCTCTATTCCATTGGCATCGATCGAAGCTGCGGACACAAATATATTGACCTGCCTGGTGGGCAATGTAAACACACCCGATTTCGAATTCATGTAATACAATGTATCGAAATCATTAGTAAAAATTCTGAGCCCAACGACGTACTGATTGTAATCGTGCGGATCATCAATCTGAATGTATAGGTAATCACCATCTTGTCCAAATGAGGTGATAGTAGGAGAATCAGGACCGAGTGCAGCCATGGCTGCACCTGTGCCATTGATGACTGCATTTCGCGACAGGTAATTAAAATCTACAAAAAAACTGTCGATCGCCTGATCACCATCTGTATCCACTCCAAGTACATCATCAGATGTATGTTGCCTGTCGTGATAATCGGGATTGGTGACATCGGCATTACCATGTTCGTTTGCAGAGGTAAAACGCATTGCCGGAAAACCATCTTCACGAAAAGGTATGTGGTCGCTTCCACGACCCGTCCTGTCTTCAGGCGACATGATGGACACCTTCATAGGGACTTTTGCGGTGGGCTTTATCATCTCCTGGTATTCGAGTTTGATAAATCTGCTGAGTGCTTTATGAGGTGAATTAAATCCGCCGAACGAAAATAACCTGACCTGTGTACTGTCTATATTATTAAGGCCAGGACAGGATGGTGGTGAAGATGTTTCTCCGCAGATAATACCACCGACAATATCATTGTTGAGTACAGCTTTGATAGATAGGCTATTAGCCAGTGCATAATCCGCATAGGCATTTGAACCCACCAGTCCCTGTTCTTCCCCTGTCACTGTCATAAAGACAATGGTATGATCAAAAACATATTGACTCATGATCCTGGCAAGCTCAAGTACCAGTGCAACTCCGCTGCCATTATCTTCCATGCCCTGAGCAAGACAATTGATATCACAGTTGTCTTTGCAACGACTGTCGAGATGAGCTTCGATGATGATGGAGGATGGATCTGAGGTGTCTTTTCCGGGGAGGACAGCAACCACATCTTTGTGTCTCATCATATCGCATACATCCTGATCAAACTGGAGATATCCAGTGACCAATCTTCCGTTTGTCAGGTAGCTTAACCTTTCAAATTTTCCAAGCACCCATTTGCGTGCTGCACCTATCCCGGTAATATCTGAAAGTGTGT
>JBDSPM010000459.1:0-2685 GCA_039930325.1 Saprospiraceae bacterium | reverse complement strand
AAAATCACAGGTATAAGTCGCTGAGAGAGGATGTACTGAATGGCCTGGATCCAAATAGTAGCCTGATTTTTCTGGCCGGCCATGAACATTGCCTGCAGTATATCACAAAGAATGGAAATCACTTCCTCGTATCGGGATCAGGGTCAAAACAGACCCCAATAGCGAATAACAGGGACCTTGTGTATGGCCACAAATCCGGTGGTTTTATGGAAGTCGATTTCTATAAAAACAAGAGCGCCTGGCTCACTGTTTATGAAGTAAACCCAGAAAAAAAGACCTCAGGAAAGGAGTTTAGCAGACAAATCATTAAAAAGTCAGATAACTGACACGTTAGCGGATCAGTTTCAGTTTGAAACTGTTGATAAGGAAAAACTAGAAAAAAACGGTATACTTTTGGCTTAATGTCCATCGTGGAGCAACCTGATATCATTACTGCGGCCGAAGATCATGTTCGCCATATTTTCGAACAGAAAATCCCTTCAGATATCTATACCTATCACAATTGGGTACATACCACTCAGGTAAGGGATGAAGTTTTGCTCCTGGCCAGGCATGATGGAATCACAAATGGCGATCTTGAGATGCTTAATATTGCAGCTCTTTTCCATGATGTGGGATTTTCTGAAGCCTATTCCGGCCATGAAGAAAGAAGCATCAAAATTGCGAAGGACTTTCTTAATTCTCAAAACTATCCTCAAGAAAGGATAGATACCATAGTCAGGTACATCCATGTGACCAAATTGGATGTCATTCCCTCCAATAAGCTTGAATCGCTTATGAAAGATGCTGACACGAGCTCACTGGGTAAATCACATTTCCAGATTTATACTAACAGCCTACGAAAAGAACTCAATACACTACAAAATACAGTACTTTCAAAAAAGGATTGGGCTAAAACAAATCTCAGGTTCCTGGATGAACATGAATATTATTCAGATGCCGGAAGAGAACGATATGCAGAAAAGAAAGCTGAAAACCGAAGATTACTCGTCAATGAATTAACACAAATCGATGTGAAACCGGATGAAAAAGAAAAAGCGCTGAAACCAAAAAAGGAAGACAAGCTTAAAACGATTGCTAACAGTAAATCTGCCCAGAATCAATTTAAAACAGCGCTTCGCAACCATATCTCCCTGAGCTCCATGGCGGACAATAAAGCCAATAACATGGTGTCCATCAATGGCCTAATCATTGGTTTTGCGCTGCCCTTGCTGGGCAAGCAAATCGAGACAAATAAATATCTTCTCATTCCTGCTGCCCTTTTGCTCCTGGTTTGCCTGAGTTCCATGGTTTTTGCTATTCTGGCCACACGTCCTATTCACATGAAAGGGGTAAGTAGCATGGAAAGCATTCTCAGCAAAAAGTCCAACCTCTTTTTCTTTGGTAACTACTGGAGGATGACGTATGATGAGTATGAATATGGAATGAGCGCAACGATTGCAGATGAAGATATCATGAATGCGACTATCATGCGGGATCTGTTTTTCCTCGGCAAAACACTGGGATTAAAATATTCTTACCTGCGACATTGTTACACCATATTTATGTATGGCATTATTTCTACGGTAACTGCCTTTATTATTGTTTTTGCTTTTTTCTAAACCGCCCGTTTATTTGTAACGTAGCTCGTAAATTTCGTTTGATTCCCCGGTGACCTTTACTCTTTCATCCAGCCTTTTCCCCATAATCCAGATGATCTGATTATTGGATCTGAGGATCCTGACTTTATTTTTTTCATGCAGGGCCATCCTGAGATCTACGAGGAAATCCTGAATTTTTTTGCCTTTGCCATGCATACCCATTGGCTGAAGATGATCACCCGGCTTAATGCCGGTGACGACCAGGGGCCATTCAACTTTTCCAAGATCAACATACTCAACCGTTGGATCGGTATTCATAGTCACCGAAGAAAAAGGAATCTTTTTAATTGATAGTTCATGATGACCGATTTGAAAATTTCCGGGAGCATGTATAAGTATGGATTCGTCAGCAGTTATTGTTGTAAAATAAAATCCTGTTTTTGACCTCGACAGCCTGTACTCACCATGGACAAGTTCTTTGCTTCCATTCGTTTTGGGTGAAGAAATAAAATCATGCGCCAAAGACCAGGGTATGCCTTTTTCCTCAAGCCATCTCAATAAAAAAGCGCGATCAGAAGTTTCAGTTTTAATATGTACTCCATCTTCGCCAGCGATTACATTCTTGGTCTGCCATTGAACCCATGCGCCTTGCCAGGCTTCCCACTCCATTTCTATTCTTTCTTTTCCATTTGACATGGCGGAATTGAAATGTGGATTCATCTCCCGAAGTATGGGAATTAAATGATGCCGGATCCGATTCCGCTGGTAGTCATCTGTTTCATTTGACTGATCTGACCTGTAGGGAATCTGATAGTCTGATGCAAAAGCTTCAATCGCTGCTTTTGATACATCTATCAAAGGGCGGATAAAATAATCACGCTTTGCAGGAATTCCGCGTAACCCTTTAATGCCTGTCCCTCTAAGCAGGTTGAGAAAAAAAGTTTCAATACTGTCATCCCTGTGATGTGCTGTTGCCACATATTCGAATCGCTCATTGGCCCTGAGATTTTCCCACCAATCGTACCTGATATTCCTTGCAGCTGACTGGGTATTTAATTTATTAAGCTCAGCATATTGTTTTGTGTCAGAAATCAATTCAACAAAT
>JBDSPM010000458.1:0-4619 GCA_039930325.1 Saprospiraceae bacterium | reverse complement strand
CTTTGCCCTCTGCTCTTTGCCCTCTGCTCTTTGCCCTCTGCTCTTTGCCCTCTGCTCTTTGCTCTAAGCCTTTCACTCGCAGTCTTCATTAATCCCAAGCACGTACTTCTTCACCACATCTATCATACCTGCAGTCTCGCTTCCTTTAAATCCGGTGATCATTTCATTCTTCAAATCTTTTTTTGCAAGTGCGGTCAATCCAATAGATATGGGCATATATGACCAGTGCCATCTTTCTTCAAGATACCCTGAAAGACGACCTGCTGTGTAGGGTTGACAAAAACCGAAATCGACTGCATGTCTTTTAAGCCATTTATACATTTTCAGTCCATCTCCTTCATCAAACCAACTGTTTTCAAAACTGTTCAAATCTATATCGGTTCCCCAATGATGACGGCTCGATCCCGGCATCGCACTATATCGTAATATTTTCAATGCTCTTTCTTTTGGTTCAGGCGTCGTCTGTGCTAAATTCTCTCCACCTTCAATTAGTTTTGCGCCTGTCCATTTTGCTTCCCATATTCCTTTTTGATAATCAAAATTCCTTGTCGCGGAACGGATCTGCAAACGGATCCCTGCCGAAAGTGCATGTTCATACATCCGCCGGAACGCCTCATAGGTATCTCGCCTAAGAAACATTCCTTCACGGTCAGCATATTTACTATCAACAGCTGTAAAATCAGGATGTGTCGCCGGATCAAAATGACCCATGACATAATCTACCGTGAATTTTTCCTTTTTGGAAGGTATCGTATCCTTTTTAAGTATGGATGAATTAGTATCTACACCAGCTTCTGTTTTTTGGTTTGCAATAGAGTGTGTCTGACCACAGGCCACCCAAATGAATACAGAAAAAATAAAACTGATTGTATACACGATGATTGGATTGATGAACTCAGTATTTTTAAACTAGAAGTTTATAGGGTTATAAGGATTATAAAGTTTATATGGTTTATAAGGGTTATAAAGTTTATAAATGGTCTTACTGCATACCATAACCTTTATAACCCTTCATAACCTTCATAACCCTTCATAACCTTTATAACCTTTATAACCCTTCATAACCTTTATAGCCCTTCATAACTTTTTATAACTCCTTAACATATAACCTCCTAAACAATCTATAAGTGCTTGACACCTTCCGGAACATGATAGAACGTCGGATGCCTGTACACTTTGTCTTCGGCGGGATCAAAAAGCTCTTCGCTTTCAGCCGGATTGGAAGCAGTAATCTCTGACGATAGCACAACCCAGATACTGTTGCCTTCTCCACGGCGGCAATACACATCACGAGCATTTTCAATTGCCATTTGTGGATCAGCCGCATGTAAGCTGCCCGCATGCTTGTGGCTCAAACCTGCTTTCGAGCGAATGAATACTTCATATAACGGCCATGTTTTCATACGGCTTTTGCTTTTGACATCATTTGATTTTCTTTTTTCGCAGCATAAGCTGTAGCTGCTTCTCTCACCCATGCACCTTCCTCCCATGCTTTGATGCGTGCTTCAAGCCGTTGCTTGTTGCATGGACCATGTCCCTTCACCACCGCCCAGAATTCATCCCAATTAATCTCGCCAAAATCATAATGGCCTCTTTCTTCGTTCCATTTCAAATCAAGGTCCGGAATAGTGATGCCCAGGTGATCAGCTTGTGGCGCACACATGTCCACCATTTTCTGACGCAGCTCATCATTCGTAAATCGCTTGATACCCCACTTCTGTGATTGCGCAGTATGTGTGGATTCTTCATCTTTAGGTCCGAACATCATCAGGCTGGGCCACCACCAGCGATTGAGCGCATCCTGTGCCATTGCCTTTTGTGCAGGAGTGCCTTTGCAGAGCGTATCCATGATCTCATATCCCTGTCGCTGATGAAAGCTTTCTTCTTTGCAAATACGAACCATTGCACGGGCATATGGGCCATATGAACATCTGCATAATGGAATCTGATTCAGAATGGCTGCACCATCTACCAACCATCCGATCGCACCCATATCAGCCCAGGTCAATGTCGGATAATTAAAAATACTGCTGTATTTCGCTTTACCTGAATGAAGTTGTTCTACCAGTTCATCGCGGTCTATTCCAAGCGTTTCACAGGCGCTATATAGATACAATCCATGACCAGCCTCATCCTGCACTTTCGCAAGCAAAGCAACTTTTCTTCTGAGCGAAGGAGCACGCGTAATCCAGTTTCCCTCAGGCAGCATGCCCACGATTTCTGAATGTGCGTGCTGGCTGATCTGCCGGATCAAAGTCTGGCGATAATTATCGGGCATCCAGTCACGTGGTTCGATACGGATATCCTTATCGATTTTTTCCTGGAACCCTGATTCAATTTCGATGATATTCATATGGCGATTCCTTTTATCAATATAGAAACGATTTGTTCGGTAAGCTCATTTTCGGTAAGCTTATTTTTTTTCAGATTTGGCAGATGCAACCATCTCAGGGAAGATAACAGCAATTGGTAGATCACATATTCATCGACCGGCCTCAATATTTTTTTATCAATCCCCGCCCTGATTATTCTAAGATAAGTTTTTTCGTACGTTCTGCGCAAATTAAGAAATGAAGAGAGATGTGGTTCCTGCAGGTGTCGCCACTCATCATTAAAAACAGTAACGGAGCTTTTGTCGTTCAGTGCGATGTGAATATGAAGGCGGATCAGGTCTTTTATTTTTTCTTCCGGTCCTGTCGAAGCTTCATCAATTGATTTCATCCCCTTCAGGAATTCATATGCACATCGGAAACAAATATTGGTCAGCAAGTCATCCTTCGAATCCATGTGATTGTAAAGACTCGCTGCACCGAGACCCACTGCCTGAGCTATATCCCTCACTGAGCATCCCGCAAATCCCTTCTCACCAAACAGCCTTGCGGCTACAGTTTGGATTTCTTCTTTGCGTGTTGAATTTATTTGGGCCATTGGCAAGTCGTTTATATTTTAAACTCTACTTAAAAGAGGACGCAGATTTATTAAGAAAACATATGATTTATTAAGATTAATTTCTCCTTAGTTCTCGCTTTGATTCTGCTGACGTTTCGCTTCGACTCCGCTCAGCGACCGCCAAAGATTATTACAATATGATTTCGGCTACGCTCAATCACGAAGAAGATTTAAAATCATCCACAAATGTTGAGCGAAGCCGAAACATTAATTCAAAATCTCAATCGGTCGTTGTGCTTCGACCAGCTTGGCTAAACATCATGCGACAGCTCAGCATCCGCGGGAGCCGAAACGAACGATTCATTGTATATCATAATCCAGTATCAGCCTCTCCGATCTCGGATGACTCTGACAAGTCAGCACATAGCCCGCATCTATCTCATCCGCTTCGAGACCATAGTGAATATCCATGTGTACTTTTCCTTCCACTACAAGGGCTTTGCATGTGCTGCATACTCCGCCTTTGCAGGAATAGGGCAATTCAAATCCTGAATTCAGCGCAGCATCCAACAAAGCTTCACCATGATACCTCACCTGCAGATCTGTCTCATGACCATCGATCCGGTATGTCACTTTTGACACCCGGTCATCGCCTGCATCTATCGTTTGTATTTTTTTGTCTTTGAATTCTATCACCGGAGCAGTGCCGAATAATTCAAACCTGATCTGTTCTTCTTTTAATCCAAGATTCAGCAATCCTTCTTTCAGATTGAGGATCATATGTTCGGGACCGCAGATATATACCGCGTCAATTTCTTTTACATCAAAAAGATGTTTTGAAAAAGCGATCAGTTTTTCTGCATCAATGCGACCTGTCAAAAGTTCCGAACCTGAAATTTCCCGCGTGAGAAGATGATAAACAGAAAACCTGTTCATATACACATTCTTTAAGCCTTCCAGTTCATCCTTGAAGATGATCGTATCGCTGGTCTTGTTGTTGTAAAAAAGCATCGCCTGTCCTTTGGGATACTCAGCGAGGAAATGTTTGATTAATGAGATGATCGGGGTAATACCACTCCCTGCCGCAAAGAAGAGCAGCTCTGCATCTTCTTTCAGATTTTCTGGCAGGATGAATTTTCCTTCCGGGATCATCACTTCAAAATCATCCCCGGCTTTTAATTGCTGGTTGACATAGGTTGAAAATTTTCCCCCATAGACTTCCTTTACTGCGATGGCAAGATGGGCATCGTCCGGGACGGAGCAGATGGAATAAGACTTCCGGATTTCTTCTCCATCGATTTTTGCACGGCAGGGTATGTATTGCCCTGATTTGAATTTGAAATGGTCCCTGAGCAGCTCAGGTATCTCCAGCCATACAGAAACGGCTTCCGGCGTTTCACGCTGCACTTTGACAACTTTAAGCGAAAAAAATCGGCTCATGAATGCAAAAATACGGTATACGAACGATTGTTCGTATATGTAGGCTAAGGCTGAGGCGCAGGCGAAGGGCAAAAGGCAATGGACAATTGGCAATTGACAATAACAATTGACAGCAAGAGATAGACAAATTGTCTTAATAATTCGTGCCAATTCGTGTAATTAGTGGCAAAAAGAATGTGGTATGTGGCTATGCGTCAATGTTTCAATGGGAAAAAGCAATCGACTATAATCAAAAGGCAACAAGTAATATTCAAAAAGGCAATATTCGAAGCGGGGGGAATTCAGGATAA
>JBDSPM010000457.1:0-7369 GCA_039930325.1 Saprospiraceae bacterium | reverse complement strand
CAATACCGGAAGAGGATTGGCATCCGTCAATGGATGATTCTCCCTTGGTTTGCAGGAAAATATGATAAGTAATAGAAGGAGGAATGTGATTTTCATAAGCTACAACGTGGCACTTAGTGACCACTATAAAGGTAACCTGCAATCACAATCTTTGTTCATCGCTTATAAATCTTATATCCTTCTGTAAGCCGTTCCTATGAGTAGCAGTATGAATGCAATTGCCACAAGCTCCCAGCTGTATTGGGATATTTCATTGACTTTTACAAAATGCACTATGATGCCTACGATGCCTAAGAGAAGGGCTAGTATCCACAATGTTTTGTTTGGTGCGCTGGGTAAAAAAGATCTGTTAGCCATATTGATTTTAGTTGGTTACATCTTACAGCCGTCATTCAGTTGAACAAAAGCGATAAAACTAAAGATATCGAAAAAAGCCGGAAAGGAAAATTAATTTACAAATCAGGGTTGTCCCTGATTTCATTCGATGACAAGCTTACGGATGGAACCCTGCCCATCAAGAATGATCTGGACAAAATAGATTCCGGATGCTAAACCGTTTATTTTCACGGGATCATTTGTCGATCCTTCGTCTAAAAAACATTTTTGGAGAACAATTTTTCCCTGCTCAGTGAATATACGTAACCATCCTGCAGCGTGTGATTCATACGTAATAGTAACATCTCCTGAAGATGGATTTGGAGAGATAGTCCATTTATCAAGTATTGATATTTCCTTGGTTCTGACGATTTCACCATGGAACTCATAGGCACCCATGTCTACAATTCCTTCGCCGCCATTTTCAGCCTGGATCCTGGCCTTTCCATCAAGGTCCTTTGTGATATTCTTTACATGCAATGCTTCATTATTTCCGGCATTGATGGCCGGAGATCCTGCTATCGGATGCATATCGCCCAAGGTCGTGGGCGCAGTATTTACATCCGTTAAATTTACAAACAGCGGATCCTCCCCTATATTCCCTTCACCGGGAAATAATCCAAAGGGTATAAGACTATACGTCACAGTTGTTGTAGCCCCATTTTCAAAAATTCCCCCGCCTCCTGAATTGCCCCAAAAAATGCTGTTCTTGATAGTAGGTGTAGCCATGCTTTCACCAAAGGCAGACGTGGAAAATGCCCCACCGAAATTTCCTGCAAATGTGCAATTGACTAAAAGCGGATTAATAATTCCATGGTCGTTTGCAAAGCTATGATACGCACCGCTGGTGGGTGAATAATTTCCGCTAAAAAGGCAATTATATAATTGTGGAGACGCTGAACCTGCGCTTAATGCTATATTTTGAATAGCCCCACCACCGGCTGTTGGTCCGGAATTGCCCTGGAACTTGCAGTTAAAAATAAGAGGGCTTGCAGCACCGGCAGGATTGGCAATATTGGTAAGTGCGCCGCCACCACTACCTGAATTATTGGTAAAAACACAATACATAAAATTAGGATGGGCTTCACCTCCGCTTCCGATATTCATAAATGCACCACCGGTTTCGAAGGAGGTGTTATGATCAAAAATGCAATGTGAAATGGTAGGACTTGATGTCCCACTGACTGAGCCATCATTATAAATTCCCGCTCCGGATGTTCCTGATGTTCCATCAACTCCGTATCCAAGCTTAATCGTAAAACCATCAAGCAATAATCCAAATCCGACATGATCGAGCCACATCACATGAAATACATTGTCTACTAATTCACCTGCCTGGCCAATATCACCACTGAGAATAGTTGGATGTGCTACGACATCGCGGCTCAGGAAATTATTTTCTGAGCCAGGGAGACCTTCAAACCCACCATAGATCCTCATGCCTTTATTGATGTAGAATGTTTTATTCCGCGCAGAAGTATCGCCATGCGTTTCTGTAGGCAGATAAATGCCAGCGGCAACCCAGATTTCATCAATGGGTGATGCAATATTAATAGCCGCCTGAAGCTCCTGGTAAGCATTGGTCCACGAAGAACCGTCATTCGACCCGGTAGCTGAAATATTGACATAGAGAATATCAGCAGATGCAACATCAGTGATCAGCATCAAGCCTGCCATAGCAGCTGCCAGGTGCACCGTGCAAAAAGTGATTAATGACTTCATAAATCTGATTTTAGAATGACAAGGAATTAAAATGCAGGGTAAATTTTAAATCTTTTTCAATGCTATGAAAATAAAGAAACTTTTTTAATTGTAGATGGTATTTCTCGTTGAATAAATGGCTAACCTTTTAAAAATAAAAAAAATAGTAGATGCATGGGAGCCTGAAAAGATGTCGCTCCGATGGAGCTCAGAATTTTCGGATTTTTGTTTGATACAGAGATAACGCTCCTATGGAGCTTATTGATCTTTGATTGCTTCGAGTATGCTTGTAAGTAATTGAATTTATCCGGCAATTCAAGTAGCTCCATAGGAGCGTGATCTCTGTAACCGTATGGTGAAAAATGGATATTGAGCTCCATAGGAGCGACATCTTAAGGCAGAGAACTAAACTAAATATCCCATCATCAATAATGACGAGTCTATGAGATCATGAAAAACAGAACCACTAAAATTTTATTCTTCTGATTTTTTCAATATCGCATCTCCTGTCGCCCTGTAAAATTCCGCTTGCTCCTCATTGCCCATCAGGTGGTACACATCACTTATCGAATTGTAAATCTTTGCCAGATCTTTGTGGTCAGGGCCAACCTGGGTGATCTTATTTTTTAAATATTTTTGAAAATATTCCAGCGAAGTATCGTATTCCTTTTTCTCTTTAAACACCCTACCCAGGTTATTGTAGGTCTGATTAATTTCCACACTATTTACGCCGAACAATTTTTCCCTAATGGCTAAAGCTTTCAGGTGGGATTCAATTGCAAGGTCATACTCTTTTTTTATAAGATACACATTGCCCATATTGCCATAGCTGGTGGCAACGTCTGCGTTATGGTCACCGGATTTTAAAATGCGCATGGCTAAAGCTCTTTTATGGTATGCCAATGCCCCGTTAAAATCTCCCATGGAGCTATATATGATTCCGAGATTGAGGAAAGTAGTTGCCCTCAGTAAGTCATTTGAGTCACGCAATGCATTCCCGGAGATTTCTGCCATGCCAAGGTACATTCTGCCTTCTTCAAACCGGTCCTTCTTCGTCAGGAGTGTCGCGATGTGATGGTACGTCGTAATTAATTTTTTTGTTTTTCCTTTTTCTTTAAACCCTAAAGCTGCCTTCTTAAAATAATAAATAGCACTGTCGGGCATTGCGTTTTTCTTAAAGGCATCTGCTTTTTTAAAATATTGAACGGAAGAAAACCTTTTTTGAGCCTCGATGTATTGAAAACTAAATATCAGCCATAGAAAAATAAAAGTAGATCTGTAAAATGTAGCGTTCAGAATAAATGACATCAGATAGATGGTAACGAGATTAATAAAAAATTTGCGTAAATATTATTTAAATATCATTTGTGCAATTAACGTAAAAAAAAATACCGGGTATCACCCATCTTTCAGCACATATCCGACACCAAAGACGGTATGAATGATTTTTTTCTCAAAAGGCTTATCAACTTTATTACGCAGATAATTAACATACACTTCGACGACATTTGAGGTAGTTTCGAAATTAATGTCCCAGACTTTTTCGGCAATTTCTGTTTTCGAGATCACCCGGCCCTGGTTTCGGATGAAATATTCCATGAGCGCAAATTCCTTTGGAGTAAGCTCAATTTTTTTGCCATCCCTGATGAATTCCTTTCCTGTCAGGTTCATTTCAGAATCGCCAAATGTGAGAATCAATTTGGGCGGAGGAATCTCTTTTCCTCTCCTGGAGAGAGCTTTGAGCCTTGCGAGCAGCTCTTTGAACTCATATGGTTTGGTAAGGTAATCATCAGCTCCAACCTCGAGCCCAAGTACCTTATCATCAGTAGCATTTAAGGCTGTAAGCAGAATTACAGGGGTTTTAATGCCCTTGCTTCGTAAATTCTTAGTCAGATCAAACCCATTTACACCAGGAACTATGATGTCTGAAATAATCACATCGTATTCATTCAATTCCGCCAATTCAATTCCCCGAGATCCGTTAAGTGCAAAATCTACATCTATATTGTGCTCATTCAGACCCTTTTTGAGCGCTTTGACAGCTTTCTCCTCGTCTTCGATCAGTAGTATTTTCATCTGCCCCCAAGGTACGTCGGTCCATTCAAATGTCTGAGTATTAGCTCTATTTACTCTTTTCTAAGAAAATCTAAGGAATATTTATTAGAATAATTGAAAACCCAAGGTTAACTTTGGCACAATAATCCTAACACCCAATACTTTCACCTTAAAAAGTATCCTATGAATAATCGCAGACTCCTTTTATTATTCTCCTGCCTTTCCCTTTTTGTGATTCTATTTGCAGTAGGGTGCAAGGAAGAAGATAATACAGTTGTATCCTCCAAGTTTGTTAAAGACTACTCTGCTGAGGCACCGTTAAAATGGAACAAATTGTTCCTTGAAGTTGAGCGTTATGCAGACGGCTACCGCCCATTTCCAGCTCCAAGGGCTTTAAGCTATATGGGCTTCGCTGCTTATGAAGCATCTGTTTCTGGTATGCCGGAATACAATTCTCTCAAAAGCCTTTTCCCTGCAGTAACGATCCCTGATGTTCAGGCAGGCGCTGAGTACCATTGGCCAACTGTGGTTCACACTGTTTACAAAACCATGTTCCCCTTATTTTTCGCCGGTACATTTAATGGAGGTGGTGAACTTCCAGGTGGTGTAAGGAATCAGTGGAATTCGCTTATCAGCGAACTCGATACAAAATATCTTGCTGAAGCCGGTGAGGAAGTTTTCAACCGTTCAAAAGCCTATGGCGAAAGTGTAGCAAATGCTGTATTTGACTGGTCGACCACTGATCCATACGGACATGAAGCTTATAAAAATCCATTTGGAAACTATAGCACGAATGAAACCTATGACTGGGCTGCCCATTACTCGGGTCCGGGAAACTGGGTACCAACTGTTCCTGGTCCTACAAGCCCAATGGGTCCATACTACGGAAAGGCACGCACCTGGGCACTAAAAGACAGCGAGAAATCTTGTCTGCCTCCATCAAATTATTTCATGACCTACAGCGAAGATCCGCATTCTGAATATTACGCAGAAGCATTGCAGGCTTATACCAAGAATGCCGCTTCTGATTATAATGTAGAATGGGTAGGTGAATTCTGGAGTGATGACTTGTTCAATCTGACTTTCAGCCCTGGTCCACGTTGGACAGCTATTGGCAATCAGATAATTGAAAAAGGTAAAGTTCCTCTCGACAAAGCTCTTGAGGCGTATGCTAAAACAGGTATGGCTCTTAATGATGCTGCTGTTGGTGCCTGGCATTCTAAATACCTGTACAACATAGAACGTCCGGTAACTTACATTAAGAAATTCATTGATCCTAACTATAAATCAAACCTGGACAATCCGCTCAATGGAATGATTGGTTTTGTACCTCCTTTCCCTGCCTACCCATCAGGTCACGCTACCATGGGTGGTGCGGGTGCAGAAACATTAGCAAATGTATTCGGATATAACTATGGAATGACTGACAACTGTCACCTTGGACGTACTGAATTTGAAGGCGTGCCAAGAACATTCACAAGCCTTCATGAGATGGCTTTGGAAAATGCATGGTCCCGGGTTCTTCTAGGTACCCACTGGTATATGGACTGTCTTGAAGGCGTACGATTTGGAACTGAAATAGGTCAGAAAGTAGATGCACTGTCCTGGAAAAAATAAGATTGGTTATTAACATTTGAAATTAAAAAAAAAGACTGCCATTTGCGCAGTCTTTTTTTTTATCTACCTAGTATCCTTTTCTGATGAAAAATGAAGAAGTTCGGATACTATTTTTATAAAAAATGCATTTAGTCACAGAATCAAATAAAACCCTGATACAATGTCAAATCATTACCTCTCAACGGCTCACAAAGCACAATTATTGATATTCCTGGGCATCCTGTATTTGATCGGATGTAAGCCTGAGGAATCTACACCAAAAGAAGTAGTTGAGAACTATGGCACCGGTCAGGTATCACGGCGCTTTACTGTCATTAACAACAAAAAGGAAGGGCCGATGACGGATTACTACCCAAGTGGGAAACTGAAAGGGGAAAGAATCTTCAAAAATGATGTTCAGATAGATAAAACCATCATTTACTATGAAAGTGGCAGTAAAAAAGAAGTCCAGTATTTTAAAGACGGCAAGATAAATGGCGGCGACTCCACATTTTATGAAAGTGGCAAACCTCAAATGGTGATCAATTTTACAAACGGCATCAAGGACGGATATGTACGGAGCTTTGGGGAGGATGGCACCATGACGTACGAAGCTAAATTCTCCATGGATACCATTATTGAGGTCAAAGGGCAACCTATCCGACGGGATTCGTCAAATCACCAGGCAGTGCAATCTAAGGATATGATTAAATTTTAGCAGTTTGCTCTCCAGGTAAGCCTTGCCTTATGCACGTACATGTTCCGGCTCAGGTTGTAACATAAGTGTAAAAGAATGATTTTCACCACGTGTGGCCAGTTCTTCGCAATAGAATTTCAAATTGGACCATGATTGATCAAACATTCCCATCATTTTCTTTTTCATCATCATTTTGAACATTATGGCTTTCATCGGATTCCTGGGGATCCACAGGGTTGCCTGTATTCGGGTTCTTCCGTCGCTTAAGCGATGAAGCTTATACAAAACGCCATGCGTCTTTTTTTCCGGTGTCTCTGAGAAACAAATGACATCCTGATCAATATGGTAGTCGTGTCCGATGATCCTCGGCTCATTCACTATGCAACGGTGAGTTTGCCCGGATTGAGTAAGCTTAGAATTAACATCCGTTACTTCCGGGCCAATACCCGGAATCCATTTCGGACGCCACGTGACATCAGCCACTACATCAAAAACAATATGCATGGGGGCATTGATGACAGCCTCTGTTTCCAGTACAATAGATTTCGGTCCGGAGTAATCAAAGTTAATATGTTCGATGGCCGGAAGTTGTCCCAGAAGTGGATCCATAGCCAGGTAAGTGAATCCGATGGGTCCGCTATCATATACTTTTTCAGACCGCTCCAATGGAGACCATGTCTCTTCCATGGTAGTCCATGATTTGCTGGCTGCCATCAGGTCATCAGTGAATAATGAATATTCATGCTGCTCAATATCATTCTTGAGCAATCGATGGGCAACAATAACTTCTTTCCCAAATAATTTTTTGTATTGTCGGATAGAACTCATTGTAATTTCACCATAGTGGGCTACGAATTTGACTGAAAGATTATTGGCAGTTCTGCATGCTCCACAATTGCACACGCGATGGCTCTCGTATTTCTTCAGGTGAAGATGAAAATCATT
>JBDSPM010000456.1:0-8293 GCA_039930325.1 Saprospiraceae bacterium | reverse complement strand
AAGATGGAGTGGTACAGGTAATGGTCCTGACTCGTTCACCAATTGCATGGCCCGACTGATGGCTTCATAAGCGGAATTTGATTTAGGACTTGTCGCCAGATAAATCACAGCTTCTGCAAGAATAATCCTTGCTTCAGGCATTCCAACAAATTGGATGGCATCTGCACAAGATTGGGCAAGCAATAAAGCATTTGGATTTGCAAGTCCGATATCTTCAGACGCAAGCACCACCATTCTACGGGCTATGAATTTGATATCTTCTCCTGCATGAAGCATTCTGGCTAACCAATAGACAGCAGCATTCGGATCTGAACCACGCATCGATTTGATAAATGCAGAGATGATATCATAATGTTGATCACCCCCTTTATCATAGAGAGCAATATTGCGTTGAATAGCTTCCTGCACCACAGCATTATTGATGATAATATCTTTTTGGGGCTGATTAGAGATGATCTCCAGAGCAGAAAGCAATTTTCTCGCATCACCACTTGTCAGCTGAAGTAGTGCAGTATCTTCTTCTATGGCGAAATTCTTTTCTTTTAATTCAGAATCCTCATGAATGGCCTTATTCATGAGCTTCCTCATCGTATCATCATCCAATGATTTCAGAACATAAACCTGCGATCTTGATAATAAGGCTGAAATAACTTCAAATGAAGGATTTTCTGTGGTTGCCCCTATCAATGTTATTGTTCCATCTTCTACAGCTCCAAGAAGTGAGTCCTGCTGCGATTTGCTGAACCGATGAATCTCATCAATGAATAAGATTGGTCCCGGCCGGTCGAAGTAGCGTTGCTTTTTTGCTGTATCAATTGCCTCCCTGATATCTTTTACCCCACTGTTAATGGCTGAAAGCGGAATGAAAGGCCTGTTCATCTCTCCAGCAATAACCCGGGCAAGCGTTGTCTTTCCTACACCGGGAGGTCCCCACAAGATCATGGAAGGGATCCTGCCTGACCGGATTGCCTTCAGTAATATAGCCCCTTCGCTCAGAAGGTGGTCTTGTCCCAGGATATCCGCTACGGACCTGGGCCTCATGCGTTCAGCTAATGGAATATTGGACATTAACAGGTATCGTATTTAAAATAAACATCATTCAAACCCAACCTTTTGAACACGAACTCCGTACTATGGTTCGAAACAGATTATTTTTAGAATCCAAATTAACTGATATCTCTATGTTCAGCAGAAAACTTTTACTCATTGCCCTCTTTACCGGATTAGGATTGTTCAGGCTCACAGCTCAGAACAATATACATGTTCATGGCACTATTACAGATAATTACGGTAACCTGTTACCCGATATTAATGTCCTGATTACTGCTCTTTATTCCGATTCTACGGTGCTTTTTGAGTCCGTCTATACTGGACCTAAAGGAGATTTTTCGTCATATTTCGCGGGACCTCCACCAAATTTCTTCGGCACCATTGAGGTTTCCATGGTAGACTGTTTTGGAACATTGTCTACGCAGGTTTTTACAACAGCTAATGGAGGGAATGATTTCCAGGCTGATTTCACCTATTGTAATATCATCCCTTTTGATTCGTGTGCAGTCTATATCATCCAGGAATCAATTCCGGGTACAGTGAATAGTCTCACAGCTTACACATACGCGAACGTCATGGTCTCCTATATATGGTCGACTGGCGAAACAACTCAGACTATTTATCCTGGTCAACCCGGCACCTATTGTGTAGATGTCATCTTTCCCTGGGGATGTATAGGTAATGACTGTTATGTCTATAACAATGACACGACAGGTACTTGTTTCGGTTACATTGTAGCGACCCTTACCAGCAATGGCACGTATCATCTTGAAGCATATGATTTAGGCGCAGGTCCATTTACCTTTTTATGGAGTACGGGTGAAACATCCTCCGGCATTGATAGTGTTTACACCGGAGCATATTGTGTGACGATCACTGATACAATTGGCTGTGCATATGCCGCGTGTATTTTAATTGGTGATCCGAACAATTGCTCAGCCGCCATTTATGAAGGTCAGAATGGTGGTCTCGTTGCTTATGGTAGTGGTCCGTCTCCCCTGGTATTCAGCTGGAATACTGGTGAATCCACGCAATCGATCTATCCTGCATTTCCCGGAACATACTGTGTGACAATCACGGATGTTGCCGGTTGTGCTGCAGAAGCCTGTTACAAATATGGAATTTTCCCTGATTCATGTTATGTGTACGTGTTTCCGGTTTATATTGATTCAGTTACAGTAGGCCTGCAAGCCATCTCAGGAATTTTTAATTCACCTGTAACTTATCTGTGGAGTAATGGGGATACGACCGACACGGTTTACCCACTTGATCCTTCCCAAACATATTGTGTCACGATTACGAGTTCAGACAGCAATTGTGTTGCGGAAGGTTGTTTTGATAATAACCAGTATTGTTACGCGTGGGTGGATGTTCAGTATGTTGATACAAATACAGCCGTGCTAACGGTTTATTCAGATCCTATTTTTGGATGGCCCGGATCCAATACAGGTTTATACGTGTGGTCTACCGGGGATACAGGGACAGTCATCACGGTACATGACAGTGGTGATTATTGTGTGACCGCTACATTAAGTACAAATTGCGTTTCTGAAGCGTGTGGATATGTAGACTTCGATGGGCTTCAGAATGATTGTTCGACCTGGGTATTTCAATACCAGGATCCTGCTACAGGCCAGTGGTATGCAGAAGCGCAGTCCTGGGGATACGGAACATTTTCATATTTGTGGTCGAATGGCGATACAAATGCCATCACACCAATAGCCGAACCCAATTCATTTGTGTGCGTTACCGCTACCAGCTCATTCGGATGTGTGAGCGAAGCATGTGTTGATACCACCTTTAGTCCCTGCCAGGTATATATAAATGAGAATATTCAGGGAAATACTGCTGTGCTCTCAGCGGAGACAAAATACGGAGGGGCTATCAATAACGGAACCTTTGTATGGAGCAATGGCTTATCCGGCCCGGTTATAACTGTTACTGAAGAAGGAACGTATTGTGTGACGTTTACATCCGCGGACGGATGCACATCCGAAGCCTGCATCGATGTCTTCTTCTGGAATAATGGCCCTTGTGGCGTATGGATAAACTTTGATGACAGTCAGGGCATCTCAATATATAGTGCTAACGCATGGGGTGTTCCTCCATTCACCTATCTATGGTCAAATGGAGCCACAGGGGAGTCAGTGATAACTGATTTAGTTTATCAGAATTTATGCGTGACTGTTACGGATAGTGTCGGTTGTGTCTCGAGTGCTTGTAGCCAAATTGATACACTTAATCCTAACAATGGAGTAGATGTGATCAGTGGTTTTGTATTTGCAGATAGCGTATCTCATGTGAAAGGAGAAGTCCTTGTCTATAATTTTGATGCCAATTCAGGCCAGGTGTTTTCATTAGTGGATTCAACTCAGACCGGTGATTATGGATATTATGAATTCCGAAATCTTCCTGCAGGTGTCTATTTACTTAAAGCCAAACTTATCCCTGGTAGTGTCGGAGCTGCCCAATATATTCCAACTTATCACCTGAGTAGTACAACATGGGAAGATGCAAATCCACATATCCTGCCAAACTTGTTGCCTATTACAACCGATATCACGATGAAACACGTGACATTAAATCCAGGCTCAGGGGGCATAGGAGGTATCGTGACTGATCCGCACCATATTGTAGCAAAGAATGGAGAAGCAATTCGTGGTCAGGCAGGATTACCCAATGTAGAAGTCTTACTGAAAGATGCCCAGGGCGTACCGCTTGATTTTGTATATACGGCTGCGGATGGAAGCTTTAGTTTCCAGTCAATTGCATTCGGCACGTACAGGATTAGTTATGACATACCCGGCATTCATTCACCTGATATCTGGGTGACGATTAATGCTGAAGATCCTGACAGGTTACAGATCACATTGGTGGTTAACCAGGGAACAACTTCAATTGATCAACAGGTGGCGAAAGAGTTGAACTTGTATCCGAATCCCGCTAAAAATGAAGTAAATATAAGAATGCCAGTATTGCATGCGACATATGATATTCAGATCGTCGATATGCAAGGGCGAATTGTGTATACAGGCAGCATAGGACCTGTCAATGGTATCCTCTCTATTGAAGTAGGACAATTGTCATCCGGATTATTTCACATAAATCTCAAGGGTGAAAATGAAGCTTACTACAGCCGGTTTTTAAAACTGGAATGATGGAGAGGATCTTATTGATCTCTTTTTGAGAAAAGGGCTATTAACTTGTCATTTAGAGGGAATGACTCGTTAGTAGCCTTTTCTACACTTACAAAATGAAGATAGAAGAACAACTGATCAGGCAATGTATCCAGGGGGACAGGAAAGCCCAGATCCGTTTATACGATCTATGTTACAGTTATATGATGTCTATCTGCATCAGGTATTGCAAAGACCAGCAGGAAGCAGGGGCACGACTCAACCTGGCTTTTCTGAAAGTGCTTCAGCATCTGCAGGATTATGATTACTCAGGTTCGTTCAAAGCCTGGGTTTCTAAAATAACATTGCGAAGTATTATTGATGAGTTTCGGGCTAATCAAAAACATTACCAGGTCCATGTTTATCAGGGGCAAATCGTACACGAACCTCAGTGGACGAATGATGATGCGGGGCAGTGGCATGGTGAAATAGATGCAGATCAGATTATAGCTATGATCAAGCAATTATCCCCGATGGACAGGCAGGTATTTAACCTGTTTGCTATCGATGGGTATGCACACAAAGAAATAGGCGCTATGCTAAATATTTCTGAAGGAACATCAAAATGGCACGTGCATGAAGCACGCAAGAAATTGAAAGAGAATTTGTCTAAATCATTAAAAACAGCATTGAAATGAGTAATAATTTCGATGATAGCTTACGAAGAAAATGGGAGGAGAAGCATTTTCCTGTCGATGATCAACACAGGAAAGACATGATCACTCTTATCGAAGCAAATCGCCGTCGAAGGATAGGTGTATTCTGGTGGCTGGGTGGATTGTTTTTGACAGCTGCAATAGGCGGTATGCTATTCTTTGGATTAAAAGAATCCAGAACTGCTGCAATATCTCAGCCTGCTAGTGGAGTAGAGTATAAATCCAGTCCATTAGCTCAATCAGCTAATACTATATCGACTGATGTCAACCAAGAGCCTGCAGGAATTAAAAATCAATTAGCTGAAAATCCGGGTAAACCAATTGAAAAATCGAAAGCAGAAAAGAGAGAGAATTCTTCATTCGCTCCGGAAACCCATAGGGATCAAAAAGTAATTACAAAAAAAGCAAACGTAAAAAATAAACCTAATTCGAACAATACATTCAAAAGAAATAATATTGATAAAAAATATTCGAATAAAAATAAACCTAATTCAGTTCCGGTATCTGAAAAAACAAAAGTATTTGCCAATGCGCCGAATGCGTCGCAAACGGATGAGATAAGAATCAACAATCCTTCCCCATTGGTTATTTCGGATGTGGTAGCTGTTACAATTTTGCCCGATGACGCAGTGATAGATCAGGCTACAATGCAACCCGTAGTAAAAAAAGTCAAGTTGCCGGCTCAATTGGAATCTATTTTCTTTTCCGAAATTGTAAATGAAAGTAGAAACTCGATTTCGGTTCAGCCTTCTTCGAAGTTTCACTCCATTAATTTATTTGCTGAAGTTGGAACCGGATATATTCCCGGCAAATTGAATGAATATCTTTCGGGTTGGACATACGCTGCAGGAGGTGGATTAGGCTATAAAGTGGGATCAAATACAAGCATTCTTGTATCTGCAGGTTATTTGCTACAAAACAAAGGCTTTGAATTTGAACGCACATCTGCTGTTGTACAGACAGACTTCGGGATCAGGAGTGATTTCAATGTGCTTCATCCTGATAAATTACATTTCGTGTATTCGAACATCGGGTTCCAATACATACTCAAACGAAACCTGTTTTCAATATTTGCCGGAATGCAATGGTTATATGGTGCCCAGGGTACTATAGTTGTAAAATCGGTAAATCAATTTGCACAGGATGCTGAAATTTCCAGGTATAGCTGGTTGAGTACAAATGGCATGCGACACTTGCTTTTAAATGCCGAAGCTTCCTATGGATACAGAATCACTCCTCGGTTGAGTGTGAATGCCGGTTTGAAATATGCTTTCTCATCCATCGATCAGAGAGATCCTACACTAAGTAGTGAAGGATATTATTGGAAAGGACGATATGGATCTTTTGCTCCTTCTTTAAACTTTAAATATCATGTATATGGGAAGCGTTAGAAAAATTGTACAAATATCATTCTTGCTTTCTCTTGCATGGATTGGTTGCGTCAGGGATCCACAGGATATTCCTGCTGGTATGTCGTCATCAGATCCGGTTTTCGGATTTACAGGTATACTTGGCAATGAGGCAGTAAACGTTCAGGCAGGCATTAATGAATGGACCATGCAGCCTTTAATTAATGAAGAAAATGCTATAGTGGCTTACACATCTGTTTTCAGTAAAAATGCCTGTCTTGATCAATGCACGCCTTCTTTTGAATTCAGGTTCTATGAAAATGGTTCTCCTTCGGCTAATCTGGAAAGTGATTTTCTCCAAACTATAAAGACAGGACAAAAAGACCTGGTCAAATCTCACCAGGAAAGAGACAGTTTCGAAATAACTGTGAATACCCAACCAGGTTTATTCATGAGTGGTTATAGCTTTTGGCAAAACCTGAATGGATCCATTACAAGCCAGCAGGTTGAATTCAGAGATGTCGTTGGATATGGAGAATTTTTGGATGTTTGTTTTCAATCGCTTGCTTATACGGGATGCCAATACAGCCAGTGCATTCATTTTAATCCCGCGACTTTAATACCATGTATAGCTTCTATTCATGCTAAATATGAAGACGACCAGACCGTCAGTGTGAATGTGAACCCGGAGATGGGTACACCACCATTCAGGGTAGTGTGGTTTGACTCTTCTACCACCCAGACTGTACTTTTATATCACCAGGACAATAAAGCGGAATTTTATGTTGGTGTCACGGTGACAGATGCTTTGGGTAACCGTGCTGAGCTCAATCAATCGTTACGCATTCAGGATGCTGTCATTGATCCATGTTATTTTCCAATATCATTGATTAGTACAGCGGTACCAAACATATCTTCTTCCACTCTTGACGATAAAGTAGAAATTATATACACGGATGAGGATGGAATAGAATGGAGCAGTTCCTCAGGCGTACAGCAAATGACTCCGATATGCGTCATTACTGATGTGCAGTATTTTGGTTTATCTCCTTCTCATCAGCCGGCTTACAAGGTGGTGCTGAATGTATCTGTGCAGGTTTTCAATGCGGCTGGACAAGCACAATTGTTTCAGGCACAAGGGGCGACGATGGCGTTGAGTCATTTATGAGGTCAGGCATCTTGAGGGTGGGTAAAGATGTCGCTCCGATGGAGCTCATGATTTCTTATTTACAGTTGGTTACAGAGATGTCGCTCCGATGGAGCTCTTGATTTTGTGTTCCCTGTTAGTTACAGAGATGTCACTCCGATGGAGCTCTTGATTTCTTATTTACATTTGATTACAGAGATGTCGCTCTGATGAGCTCATGATTTCTCATTTGCATTTGATTACAGAGATGTCGCTCCGATGGAGCTCATGATTTCGTGTTTCCTGTTAATTACAGAGATATTGCTCCTATGGAGCTTAATAAAATACAATAATATGAGCTCCATCGGAGCGATATCTCTGTAGCCGTAAGGCGAATAACAAATATTCCAGCTCCATAGGAGCGACATCTTAAGGCAGAGATCCTGATCTGGTTGAAGATTCATAATTGACTATCTTCCCTTCCTGTTTTAATCGTTTCACCCAAAATCTCAGCCAAGTGAATATTAAGTACCGCCTCATAATCATGAATTTCCTGGAATTTTTTATTTGGGGTTCCTGGCTGATTTCCCTTGGGGGTTATATGTTTAGGGTGTTGCATGCGAGTGGAGCACAGATCGGGGCTACGTATGGGACGATGGGCATCGCGTCATTATTTATGCCGGCATTGTTGGGCATTGTTGCTGATAAATGGATCAATGCGGAGCGTCTTTTAGGCATGTGTCATATTGTCGGTGCAGGCTTATTATTTTGGGCTTCAACAGTGAATGATCCTACAATAATGTATTGGGTTATGTTTTTTAATGCACTTGTTTTCATGCCGACGATTGCACTCAACAATACGGTTTCATACAGCATTTTGGAGAATAACGGATATAATATTATACGAGATTTTCCACCCATCCGGGTTTGGGGTAC